>JBPCWZ010000080.1:0-7377 GCA_051009015.1 Gammaproteobacteria bacterium
GCGCGCGGGGTTGTGCTTTGCGGCGTTACTCAGGGTTTGGGCGGCTTTTCGCAGGTGGATGATGCCGGGGAATGGTCGGGGCTTGATATTGATGTGTGCCGCGCCGTTGCCGCCGCCGTCTTTGGCGATGCCAATAAATATCAGGCGGTGCCGCTTTCGGGCAAGCAGCGTTTTGCCGCTTTGGTATCCGGCGAAGCCGATATGCTGTCGCGCGTTACAACATGGACAATGGGGCGCGACTCGCAACATGGCGATTTTGCCGCCGTCAATTATTACGACGGGCAGGGGATGATGGTGCGAAAAAGCGCCGGAGTCAAAAGCGCGCTGCAACTCGCCGGCGCATCGCTTTGCACAAGCACCGGCACGACTACCGAATTGAACATTGCCGATTATTTTCGCGCCAACAATATGGATTATGAACTCGCCGCCTTTGAGAAAAGCGCCGAAGCACTCGCCGCCTACAAAAACGGCAGGTGCGATGTTTATACCACCGACCAATCCGGCTTGTATGCGCAAAGATTGCAACTGGAAGACCCGGACGAGCATATCATCCTGCCGGAGATTATCTCCAAAGAACCGCTCGCGCCGATGACCCGCCATGGCGATGACCGCTGGAATGACATTGTCCGCTGGGCGATTAATGCGATGATTAATGCCGAAGAACTCGGCATTACTTCCGCAAACGCCGATAAGATGAGAAGCAGCAATAATCCCGCTGTTTTGCGCTTGCTCGGCGTTGAGGGCGAGTTTGGCGAAGGTTTGGGGCTGAGCGGCGGCTGGGCTTATGACATCATCCGGCAGGTCGGCAACTATGGCGAAAGTTTCGAGCGCAATGTCGGCGAAAACTCGCCGCTGAATATCGCCCGCGGGTTGAATCAACTCTGGAACAAAGGCGGCATTCTTTACGCGCCGCCGGTGCGCTAAGCGGTTTTTTCGCCCTTGCGCCAAATCTCGCGCTGGTGGCGCAAACCTCAGGCGCGCGCCCTGTTGTGGCAGGCGGCGACAATCGCCGCCGTTGCCGCCTGCATCTGGTGGCTTGCCGATAACACCGCCGCAAACCTCGCGCGGCAAAACAAAACCTCCGGCTTTGGCTTTTTGGACGGCACCGCCGGCTTTGCCATCAACTTTCATCTTATAGAGTATGACGAATCGCACACCGTCTGGCGCGTTTTTGCCGTTGGCGTTCTCAACACTTTGCTGGTTTCGGTCCTTGCCATTATCGGCGCGACTTTTTTGGGCTTTGCGGTTGGCATCGGGCAGTTGTCGGCGCATCCGCTTGTGCGCGCTTTGGCGGTCGGTTATGTTGAGTTATTTCGCAACATTCCGCTTTTGCTGCAAATATTCTTCTGGTATTTTATTGTCCTTCGCCCTTTGCCGCCGCCCAAAAGCAGCATCGCCGCCGCCGGTGCTTTTTTGAACAATCGCGGCGCGTATTTGCCAAAACCGCTTTTTGACGGCGGCGGCTGGTGGATAATGGCGGCGGTTGTTATTGCGCTTTTGTTGTCGTTGTTGTTGTGGTATTTGTCGCGGCGGCGGCGGGATAAAACCGGAAAAGGTTTTACGGTGTGGTCTTGGGTTTTATTGTTGTTTGCGCTTTTGCCGCCTTTGGCTTTTGCTTTTTCGGGGGCGTCTTTTTCTGTGGAGATTCCGCGGTTGAGCGGTTTTAATGTCAAAGGCGGGTTGTGGCTGCCGCCGGAGTTTATGGCTTTGTGGTTTGCATTGGCGGTTTATACGGCGTCTTTTATCGCCGAGAATGTCCGCGCGGGGGTGTTGTCGGTCGGCATCGGGCAGAGCGAAGCATACCGCGCTTTGGGCTTGCGCCGGACTGCCGGTTTGCGATTGGTCGTTATTCCTCTGGCATTGCGCGTTATCATTCCGCCGCTGACGAATCAATATCTTAATGCCGCCAAAAACTCCTCCCTTGCCGTCGCCATTGCATATCCGGAATTGGTTTCGGTTTTTACCGGCATCGTCCTCAACAACACCGGCAACGAAATAGAAGTTATCTTTATGACAATGCTTTTTTATCTGGCGATGAGTTTGTCCATTGCCGCATTGATGAATTGGTTTAACCGCCGCTTTGCTTTGCGATGAAAACACCGCCGCCATTGCAAAGCGGTTTTTTGCCGCGCTTGAAGGGTGCGTTTTTTGCCACGCCCGGTCATGCTTTGCTGACGATGTTGTCGCTGGCGTTTATCTGGCTGATGGCGGAGAGTTTGACGGAGTGGCTTGTTTTGGACGCCGTTTTTGTCGGCAAAGACCGCGAAGCATGCGCGGCGGGCGGCGGAATGTGCTGGCCCTTTGTCGCCGCCAAAATGGAGTTGTGGATATACGGCAGGTATCCGATTGACCAGCGATGGCGGGCGGATGCATCGTTTGCATTACTGGCTTTTGTCTTGTTGTGGCTGGCGATGGCGCGGCGCAAAGGCGCGCCGGGCTTTTTGGCGGCGATAATGCCGTTTGCGGTTTATGTTTTGCTGTATGGCGGCGTTTTCGGCTTGCCAAAAGTGCCGACTCAGTTATGGGGCGGCGTTTTATTGACTTTGGTAATAGCGGTTACCGGCAATGCCGCATCGCTTCCGCTTGCGGTGCTTTTGGCATTGGGGAGAAGGGCGAAGACAATGCCGGCGGTGCGTTTGTTGTGCGCGGGGATAATAGAGTTTGTGCGCGGCGCGCCATTAATCACTTTGTTGTTTATGGCATCGGTAATGCTGCCGTTGTTTTTGCCGGAAGGGGCGACGGTAAATCAACTTTTGCGGGCGCTTTTTGCCGTTGCGCTTTTTCAGGGGGCGGCTTTGGCGGAGGTTGTGCGCGGCGGCTTGCAGGCATTGCCGCCGGGGCAGGAAGAAAGCGGCAAAGCGCTGGGTTTGTCATACTGGCATTCGGCGCTTTTGATTGTTTTGCCGCAGGCGTTGAAAATCTGCATACCGGGCATTGTCAATTCCTACATTGCATTGTTGAAAGACACGACTTTGGTTTTGATTGTCGGGTTGTTTGATGTTTTGGGAATGGTGCAACTAACCACGCAAGACCCGAAATGGCTGGCGCCGACGACGACAAACAGCGGCTATTTTGTCGTTGCGGCGTTTTTCTGGCTGGTGTGTTTTTTGATGTCCCGATACAGCCGCGCGCTGGAACAAAAACTCGCCAAAGGCGACTTTCCCGACCGGCGGGTGTAGGGGCGGACATAAGGCGGGTATAATACACCCCGCATTTGACAAAAACACAACCGGGAGGGCAGGGCAATGCAAACAATGGAAGATGTCAAAACCATCCGCAACGGCGCGAAGATGCCGCACACTTTTTCCGATGCCGAATACCGGCGGCGGGAGGATTTGCTGCGCGGGCAGATGACGGCGCACGGCATTGACGCGGCGCTTTTTACTTCCATCCACAATATCAACTACTACGGCGATTTTTTGTATTGCGCTTTCGGGCGCCCTTACGGCTTGGTGATGGATATGCAAAAGCAAACGACGGTATCGGCGAATATTGACGCCGGTCAGCCGTGGCGGCGCAGCATCGGCGACAACCTTGTTTATACCGACTGGCAAAAAGGCAACTTCTTCCGCGCGCTGGACAAGTTACTGCCCCAAAAAGGCGTCATCGGCGCGGAGTTTGACCATTTGACAATGCAAATGCACGAACAACTTCGCCAACTTCGCCCGCAGTGCAAGTTTGCCGACATTTCCGCACCGGCGATGCGTTTGCGGATGATTAAATCGCAAGAGGAGATAGAACATATCAAACACGGCGCGCAGGTTTGCGATATTGGCGGGGCGGCATTGCGCGATGCGGTTTGCGAAGGCGCGCCCGAATACGAAGTAGCATTGGCTTCCACGCGGGCGATGGTGCGCGAGATAGCCCGGCGTTTTCCAAATGCCGAGTTGATGGATACATGGACATGGTTTCAATCGGGCATTAATACCGACGGCGCGCACAATCCGGCAACTTCGCGCCAGGTGCGGCGGGGGGATATTTTGTCGCTGAATTGTTTTTCCATGATAAGCGGCTATTACACGGCGCTGGAACGGACAATGTTTTTTGACCACGCCGATGATGCCTCAATGCGCTATTGGCAGGCGAATGTGGAAGCGCACGAAGCGGGGCTGAAACTTATCAAGCCCGGGGCAAAATGCCGCGATATCGCCCGCGAGATAAACGGGCTTTTTGAGGAGAAGGGTTTGCTGCACAGGCGCACATTCGGCTATGGTCATTCCTTCGGCGTGTTGTGTCATTATTACGGCAGGGAAGCGGGCTTGGAAATCCGCGAAGATTCGGAGACGGTTTTGCAGCCGCAAATGGTCGTATCAATGGAGCCGATGATAATGATCCCCGAAGGCGAGCCGGGTGCCGGCGGCTACCGCGAACACGACATTCTGGTAATAACCGAAACAGGCGCCCAAAACATTACAACCTTCCCCTACGGACCCGAACACAACATCATCAAAGCCGGATAAGAGCATCCCGTTGTTTTGCGGGAATGTCGGGGCGGCGCATTCTTAAAGCCCTGAAAGGGCGAAATGTTATAGCACAGGGCAAAGCGCGGGCGCGCGAAAGTGCGCGATATTGCGCGCCGCCCTGTGTTGGCGCACAAAATTAATCATAGCCCTGTAAGGGCGGCACAAAACAACAGCGGCGATGATGATGCGGTAGCGCGGTTTGTGGTTTATAATAATGGCACATTGACCCCGGAGGGATATACCGATGAAACCGACACTGCGCTTTTTTGCCGCCGCCGTTTTTGCGGCTTGCATGCTTTTGCCCGCTTGCGGCGGCGGCGATAGCGGCGGATTTGACATTACGCAGCAACCTTTCACGCGGGAAAGGGAAGACGGCAAAATTCCGGTAAAGCCGGAGTTGATACGGCAACAAGTCCGGGCGGAGTTGGCGGGCGTCCCCGAAGGCGAGGCAAAAGTCCTCCGCTGGCAACAGATAGAAACGGATTATCACGCTTGCCGCTTGGAGTCCGACAAGGCGAAAAAGACAACCGAAAAGGTGTTTGCCGATTGTATGGCGGGGCGCGGCTATGTGTATATGTATCGCATTGACGCGGAGCAATTGCACAATGACATTGAGTTTGAGATGGAAAAAGCGCACGATGTCCGCATTGCCGCCGAGCGCAAAGCAGAGGAAGAGCGTATCGCCGCCGCGCAAAAAGCGGAAGAGGTGCGCCTTGCCGCCGACAAGAAACGGCAGGAAGAAGCCGAACGCGCCCGTCGGCAAAAAGCGTTAAACACTTCTTTGGTTGTTGTATTGAATAGGAAAAAATATGCTGATGTTGCCGAAATTAAGCGCCTGATTGACGAAGGGGCGGATGTCAATACCAAATCAAAACACGGTTATACTGCTTTGCATTTTGCGGCATTGAAAGGTAAAACCCAAACCGCCGATGCCCTTATCAAAGCGGGGGCGGATATTGAGGCAAAAGATAACGATGGCTGGACGCCTTTGCATTTGGCAACGATAGATGGTAAAACCCAAACCGCCGATGCCCTTATCAAAGCGGGAGCGGATATTGATGCAAAAGCAAACAAGGGCAACACGCCTTTGCATATTGCGGCAACTGACGATTACCCTGAAACTGCCCTTGCCCTTATCAAAGCAGGGGCGGATATTGAGGCAAAAGATAGCTCGGGCTGGACGCCTTTGCATCATGCGGCAGCGTGGGGCAAAACCGAAACTGCGTTCGCCTTTATCAAAGCGAGGGCGGAGATTAATGCAAAAGAAGAAGATGGCTGGACGCCTTTGCATTTGGCGGCACAAGAAGGCAAAACCGAAGTTGCCCTTGCCCTTATCAAAGCGGGAGCGAGTTTATTTGCGCGCACGAATGCGGGAAATACGCCGTTAGACATTGCCATAAAAGAGCATGGCAAAGACAGCGAAATCGCGCGCATTTTGCGAGAAGCAATGGAAAAGCAGGGCGGCTAATTGGATATGCGGTTCTTGCTCAATCTCTTGACCACCCGTTTTATCCCCCTGCATGTTGCGGCACAAGAGGGCATAACCGAAGCCATCAATGCCCATATCAAAGCGGGGGCGGATATTGACGCAACAGATAGATTTGGCTACACGCCTTTGCGTTTGGCGGCAAGATATGGTCGGTGCTTAACCGCCGATGCCCTTATCCGCGCGGGGGCAGATATTGAGGCAAAAGATTATAAGGGCAGGACGCCTTTGCATTTGGCGGTACGATGGAATAATCTCCTAACCGTACTTTCCCTTATCAAGAAGGGCGCGGATATTGACGCCAAAATGGACGATGGCTGGACGCCTTTGCATTTGGCGGCATATCACGGTCATGCCGCAACCGTTAATGAACTTATTAGTGCGGGGGCGGATATTGACGCAAAATCTTTTGATATTTTTACGCCGCTGGACTTTGCCATAAAAAAGCACGGCAAAGACAGCGTCATCGCGGACGCTTTGCGGGAAGCGATGGAAAAGCAGGGCGGTTAGCGGCATTTTCGGCGGTGTGTAGATTCCTGCTTAAGCCGGAATGTCATTGGAAAACCGCCGCTTGCCGTTCCTGTCGCAAGTCAGGCATTTGTGCTTGCCGTCAATGGCGTTATAACAAATCGCCGCCCATCCGCCGCCCGTGCTTTGTCATAGCCCTGAAAGGGCGCCCTGTTCATAGCACGGGGCAACGCCCCGTGACAAGGCATTTTAATAGGTCAAGCCCTGAAAGGGCGCCCTTTCTTTTGCAGGGCAAAGCCCGGCAAAAACCGCAAAGCCGAAACCTCGCCCGTTTGACATTCGCCGCCGCCGTTTTCGGCCGCCCTTTCAGGGCTTGTTTGGTTAATACGCCGATTCACGGGGCGTTGCCCCGTGCTATGACCAGGGTCGCCCTTTCAGGGCTTTAATACCGCGCCGCTATCGCGCCATTAGATTCCCGCTTTTGCGGTAAAAACCCCCGTCATTCCCGCGCAGGCGGGAATCCAAACGCCGCCGCCATTGCGGCGGCACTTTGTCAGGTTGTCTTTGGCGGTTGTTTATGCTTGTCCGGGCGGGCGGACATTGACGCTTTGCGTCAATGTGTTGGATTCCCGCTTTCGCGGGAATGACGAGAGATGGGCGCGGAAATGACGGGAGGAATCCGGCGGTTTGCTTTTGCCAAAGGCGAAAAAAGGGCGGGTTAGCACTTCCCCCGCCGCCATTTGCAAGCGGCGAAACCCCTGCTTTGCCCCTGCTTTGGTATAGGGGGGAGTAGCAGGGCGTTAGCCGAATGCGCCCAGTTATACCACAACCGCCCGCCTTTTGTCATCGCCGCCCCGCCTGTCGGGTTTATAATCATTGTTATGCCGATGACCGCCGCGCTTTTTGATTTGGACGGCACTTTAATAGATACCGCGCCCGACATTCACGCGGCGGCATCTG
>JBPCWZ010000081.1:0-11653 GCA_051009015.1 Gammaproteobacteria bacterium
GCGGGAATCCAAACCCTTGTCATTTGTCTATTTGCGCGATAGCGCAAACGGCGACTTGTCGCCGCAAATGGCAAACCGCAGAGTGCGCAAAGCGCGCTCATAATTAAAGCCCCGAAGGGGCGCCCTCACGGGCGCGTTAGATTCCCGCTTTCGCGGGAATGACGGGGGATGCGGGAATCCATTTTTGTCATAGCCCTGAAAGGGCGTCCTGTTCACAGCACGGGGCAACGCCCCGTGACGACATTACCCATATATCAAGCCCCGAAGGGGCGTCCCATTCTTTTGCAGGGCAAAGCCCGGCAAAAACCGCAAACCCAAAACCCCGCCCGTAATGGCATTCGCCGTCATTTTCGGTCGCCCTTTCAGGGCTTATTTGTTTAATACGCCAATTCACGGGGCGTTGCCCCGTGCTATGAACAGGTCGCCCTTTGCAGGGCTTTTATAACGCGCCGCCTTTGGCGGCGATAGTTTAGGAGATTCCCGCTTGCGCGGGAATGACGAAAGGAGCGGGAATGACGAAAGAGGCGGGAATGACGGAATGATGGATTCCCGCTCGGGGGCGGGAATGACGAAAATATGGCGCGGGAATGACAATTTGGTAGAATCCCTTATTCGTTATGATAGTTCTCGGTTTTGATGTCGGGCGCAAAAAAACTGGCGTTGCCATCGGCAACCTCGCAAGCCGCCTTGCGCGCCCTTTGACAACCGCGCGGGGCGGGCGGCAGGAGCAGTTGCGGGAAGTCGGCAAACAAATCGCCAAATGGCAGCCGCATCGGTTGATTGTCGGAATGCCGCTTTATGCCGACGGCACGGCGCATAAGATGAGCAAAACCGCCCGGGTTTTTGGCGATGCTTTGGCTGTTGCTTTTGCTTTGCCGGTGTCTTTTGTTGATGAGCGTTTTAGCACTGTCGCCGCCCGCGCGGCGGGTTTGGATGCCGATACCGATGCCGTTGCCGCCGGGATTATTTTGCAAGATTGGCTTGACGGCGGCGATATCGGGTAAAATAGCGGCGGATGATCAAAGCCGTCATATTGCGGGCGCGGAAGTATCTGTCGTCTTTTCTGCTGCTGGAACTGCTGCGCGGCTTGCGCTTTACCGGGCGGCAGTTGTTCAAGCGCAAAACGACCCTGCACTTCCCCGAAGAAAAAACCCCCCGCAGCGGGCGTTTTCGCGGCTTGCATGCTTTGCGCCGCTATCCCAACGGCGAAGAGCGGTGCATTGCTTGCAAACTTTGCGAGGCGGTTTGCCCCGCGCTTGCCATTCACATACAATCCGAACAGCGCGAAGACGGCAGCCGCCGGACGACTCAATATGACATAGATTTGACCAAGTGCATCTTTTGCGGCATGTGCGAGGAAGCATGCCCGGTTGATGCCATCGTGGAAACGCATGTGCTGGAATATCACGGCGAACGGCGCGGCGATTTGTATTACACCAAAGATATGCTGCTCGCCGTCGGCGACAAATACGAAGCGGAAATTGCCAAAGCGAGAGAGGACGATGCCCGCTACCGCTAAGCGGCATTGGCTTTTTGTTGTGCGCCTTGCCTTTGTTTGTTTGATTTTGCTTTTGTCGGCGGCGGCATTTGCCGAACAAACCCCGCAACAAAACGGCGACCAAAACGACCTGCAACTCTACCGGCTGGAAAGTATGGAAAGGCGGCTGGAAAGCGCCGAACGCAGCGGCGAGCGGCTTTTGGTTGCCGCGGTTGTTTTGGCGATGCTTTTGCTGGCGGTGGTGCTGACCGGCGCATGGCGGGCGTATTTGCGCTGGCACAGCGAAAGATTGAACGCAACGGCGCGAAATGCCCGGCAACTGATGCGCGATATCAAGGCGGAGTTGGACCGCCCGCAACTTGCACATCTGCGCTCCGGTTATGAGTTGCGGCGTATTATGCGCCGCCTTCGCCGGGGGGCGACACTCGCCGCCAGTGATGCCCGAATGCTCGCCGAATGCGGAATGAACGGCGATATGCCGGCATCTTTATATCTGACGGCGCGGGCGCTGCTGGCGGAAACAAGCGGCGAATGGCATCTGGCGGCGAAATGGCTGGACGGGCTGGTGATGAGCGGAATGAAAGACGATGCCGATGTGCTTTTGCATCTCGCCCATGTCCACGACAACATTGCCGCCGCCGACGAAGACGCCCAAAGCCGCCGCCGTCATCTGGCACTGAGCAAGCAATATTATGCGCAGTTTGCTTTTGTGCTGCCTGCAGATTACCGCGATATGCCACCGCCGCCAAAAGCCGCCCCGCAACAGCCAAAACCGCAACCGCCGCAAAAAGCGGAAGTCGCCGAGCCGCCGCCGCCGAAAGCGGAAGTCGCCGAATCGCCGCCGCCGAAAGCGGAAGTCGCCGAATCGCCGCCGCCGAAAGTGGAAGTTGCTGAATCATTGCCGCCGCAAAAAGAACAAGTCGCCGAGTCATTACCAAAGCCGCAACAACCGCCAAAAGAGAATGTTGCCGAATCGCCGCCGGTGAAAGAGCAAATCGCAGAGTCGCCGCCGCCAAAACCGCAACCGCCGCAGAAAACGGAAGTTGCCGTATCTTCGCCGCCGCCAAAAGAAAAGGTTGCCGATGTTTCGCCGCCAAAAGAGCGGGCTGCCGAGTTATTGCCGCCGGTGAAAGGGCAAGTCGCGGAGTCGTCATTGCCAAAACCGCAAATACCGCCGAAAGAAAAGGTCGCCGGAAAGGTTGCCGAATCTTTACCGCCGCCGAAAGTGCCGCCCGCCGTGGCATCATTGCCGCCGAAAGTGCGGGTTGCCGAAGCGTCATCGTCAAAGCCGCAACTATCGCCGAAAGTGCAAGTTGCCGAATCGCCAAAGCCGAAAGATAAGGTTGCCGAATTGCCAAAAGAGAAAGTTGGCGAATTGCCGCCAGGGGAGAAGGTTGCGGTGTCATCGCCGCCAGGGGAGAAAGTTGCAGTATCATCATCGCCATCGCCGAAGCGACAATATGAAAGCGCGCCGCCGGTATTGTTTGCCGATGCCAGACAAATCGCCGAAGCCGACCGCGAACAATCGCAAGAGCCCGTCAAAAGAGCGGTGGCAAATGCGCGTAATGCAACGCAGGACGGCTATGCCGCAATGTTGAGTTATTGGCGCGGCGGCAGTTTGCCGCTGATTCCGCTTGTGCCGATATTGCCGCCGCCCGCCGATGCCAAAGGCGCGCAACTGATGATGTGGAGCGAGATAGCACACGGCAACCGGCGGATGTATCGCGCCGCCCTCGCGCTGTCGGTGCACGGCAGAAACCGCCATTTGGACGCCGCCATCAAACATTACAACCGCGCGCAGATGCATCAAACCGGCGATTATTTGTATCACAACTTCGGGCTGGCGTATGTCGCCAGAGCACTGCACACGCCCGAAAAAGACCGGCAGCAGTATTTTAAGATGGCGGCGGATAAGTTTGTTGCCGGCAATGCCATGCGCCCGCATTATTTTGATTTTTCGCTTGCCGCTCTTTACGCCCTTGCCAATGACGGCGAACAATGCCGCCAATGGCTGCAAGAGTCGGGCGCGGCGGACAAGGATGCCCTGCGCGCGGCGGAGTTTGACAATGTGCGCGGGCATAGATGGTTTGCGGAGTTTGCCGGATGACCGCGCCGGTTTATGTCGTGCAGGGCGATTTTGCCGTTGGCGATATCAAAGGCAACCGCAATAAACTGATAGACGCCTCGCACGCGGCAAAGCGCGCGGGCGCCGAAGTTGTTATCGCCCCGGAGTTGGCATTGAGCGGTTATCCGCCCGAAGATTTGTTGTTTGACGGCGATTTTATCGCGGCATTGTCGGATGCGGTCGCGGTTATTTGCGCCAAAGCCGAACCTTCGGTAGCATTGCTTTTTGGCGCGCCAAATGCCGAAGGCGGAGTGATTACCAATGCCGCGATACTTGTGCGCGGCGGCAAAACCGAAGGCATTTATGCCAAAGCGCATTTGCCGAATACTTCGGTGTTTGACGACAAGCGTTATTTTGTTGCCGGAGATGGTATTCCTTTGGTTTTTTCCGCGGGCGGCGAAACTTATGCCGTGCAAGTTTGCGAAGATATATGGCATCCGCAACAGGCGGATAAAGTCCGCAAGAGCGGGGCAAAAAATACTTTGGCGTTAAACGGCTCTCCTTTTGATATTAACAAACACCGCCGCCGCCTTTCTGCCGCCGCCGATTTTGCCCGCACTTCGCAAACAACGGTTTTTTACTGCAACACCGTCGGCGGGCAGGATGAGTTGATTTTTGACGGCGCATCGTTTGTTGTCAATGACGAAGGAAAAGTTGTTTGTCAGATGGCGGCTTTTGCCGAAGCGCAAGGGTTGATAAGGGAGTATCATCATCAATATCCGGCTTGCGAAGATGCGATGGTTTATGATGCTCTGGTAATGGCGGTGCGCGATTATGCCAAAAAAACCGGCATTGGCGCGGCGGTTTTGGGTTTGTCCGGCGGCGTGGATTCCGCGCTTGTCGCTACTATTGCGGCGGATGCGCTGGGGGCGGAAAACATTACGGCGGTAATGATGCCGTCGCCGCACACTTCCGCCGAGAGCATTGACGATGCCGCAAAGATAGCGGAAAATCTGGGTTGTGATTATATGACAATGCCAATAACGCCGATGATGGCGGCGGCGGAACAAACTCTTGCGCAACATTTAACTCCCCGCGCCGAAGATGTAACAATGGAAAATGTACAAGCGCGCCTGCGCGGAATGTTGCTGATGGCATTGGCAAACAACCGCGGCGGTTTATTATTGGCGACCGGCAACAAAAGCGAAGCCGCCTGCGGTTATGCGACTTTATACGGCGACATGTGCGGCGGTTTTGCCCCGCTGAAAGACGCAAGCAAAACGCGCGTGTGGCGACTTGCCAAATACAGAAACAAACAGGGCGAAGTTATCCCCCCGCGCGTAATATCCCGCGCGCCGAGTGCCGAACTAAAACCGGGGCAGAAAGACGAGGATTCCCTGCCGCCTTATGATGTTGTTGATTCCATTGTCGCCGCGCATTTGGCGGAGGGCAAAAGGTTGCCGCCGATGCGCGAAAAGTTTGACGCCGATGCATTGTCCGCCGTGTTGACGATGATGACAAAAAGCGAACACAAAAGACGGCAGGCGGCGATGGGACCGAAACTAACCGAATGCGCCTTCGGGCGCGACAGGAGAATGCCGGTTGCAAACCGCTTTACTATTTTGGGCGATGGCGATGATTAAGATACAAAGCAAAACCCCGGCAAACACCGAAGCGGCGGCGGCAAAACTCGCCCCTCTTCTTTCGCCGCCCGCGCGGATATATCTCAGCGGCGGCATAGGAGGCGGCAAGACAACATGGACGCGCGCATTGTTGCGCGCTTTGGGCGAGCGCGGCATCGTGCCGAGCCCTACTTTTGCTTTGGCATTGAGTTATCAAACGGCGCATTTTGTCGTGCATCATCTGGATTTGTTTCGCGAAGGCGGCGAGGCGGGGGCGGATTTGCGCGAGTTGGTGGATGACGAAAAGGCGGTGTGCATTTTGGAATGGCCCGGCGAAGATTTGCCGCCGCCGGATGTGTCAATGCATTTTGCTTTTGCAAAAAAGGGAGAAGGGCGCACCATTACAATGCGCGCCGGAAACGAAAGAGCGGGGAGATGGTTGCGCGCTTGTTGTTGATACTGGTTTTTGCATTGTCGGCGCCGGTCAATGCCGCCGCCGATGGCGCGAACAATGACGCGAGTTTGCAGGGGCGGCTTTGGCTTTTGCCGGAGCGGGCGCGGTTGGTGATAGAAACCGGCGCGGAGTTGGATTATAAGGTTTTTCAACTGGACAATCCGCCGCGCATTGTGATGGATGTTTATTCGTCAGCCGATTCGCCGAAAGGTTTGGACAGCGGCGATTTAACCGATACCGATGCATCGGCATATCTGCGCGCCTTTCGTCATTCGCCGCGTTTTGACGGCGACAGATTGCGTTTTGTTTTTGATTTGTCGGGAGATGTCAAAAAACCTCGCGTATCCTATCTGGCGCCGGTAGCGGGTTATCGCTGGCGTTTGATATTGGATGTTTTGCCAAAAAACGCGCCCGACCCGCTATTGCCGCTTTTGTTGCAATTGGAAGAAAAGGAAGCGCCGCCGTTTTTGGTTGTCATAGACCCCGGGCACGGCGGCGAAGACCCGGGCGCCGTCAGCCCGAATAATAACTACGAAAAAAAAGTAGTGCTTGCCATCGCCAAACAACTGCGCGAAGAACTCAATGCCGAAAGCGATATAAGGGCGGAACTCACGCGCAGCAAAGACCGGTTTTTGAAGTTGGGGCGGCGCGTCAATATCGCCCACCGGCTGGGGGCGGATGTTTTCATATCGGTGCATGCCGATTCGGTCGTATCGCGCAAGGTGCAGGGGGCGTCGGTTTTTGTTTTGTCGGAAAAGGGGGCGTCATCTTCTTTTGCCCGGCGGCTGGCAAGGCACGCCAATTTGTCGGATTTGGTCGGCGGCGAGATATCAACGGCGGAAGCCGACCCCGCCGTTTCGGCGGCTTTGCGGCAGTTGTCAAAAGACGGCAAAAACACCGCCTCGCGCCAACTTGCCGAATTAATCCTGCGCAATATCGGCGGCATTAACAAACTGCACAGCGACAGGGTGGAGTCGGCGGGTTTTGCGGTGCTGAAATCGCCGTCCATACCTTCGGTGCTTGTGGAGACGGCGTTTATCAGCAATCCCGAAGAGGAGAAAAAACTTCTCGCGCCCGCTTTCCAAAAGCGGATGGCGGAAGCGATAGCCGATGCCGTCAAGGAGTATAAAATGCGCCATCACACGCCATAATCCAAACGGCACAAAAATGACACGGCGCATTATACAACTGCCAACGGCGGTGGCGAATCAAATCGCGGCGGGCGAAGTAATAGAACGCCCGGCGGCGGCGCTTAAGGAACTTTTGGAAAACGCGCTTGACGCCGCCGCGGTTAATATTGAATGTCAAATACGCGGCGGCGGGGCGGATTTTTTGCAAGTTAGCGACGACGGCGAAGGCATCGCGGCGGACGATTTGCCGCGCGCGCTTTTGCCGCATGCGACTTCCAAGATACGCATCGCCGAAGATTTGGCATCGGTTGCGACTTTCGGTTTTCGCGGCGAGGCATTGGCGAGTTTGGCATCGGTAGCCGAGTTGGACATTGCCAGCCGCCGTGCGGATGACGAGCATGGTTATGTTTTCTCCCCCGATATGAAAGCGGCAAAGCCGCAGGCGATGGCAAAGGGGACGATTATCAGCGCGCGAAAGATGTTTGCCGACATTCCGGCAAGGCGGCGTTTTTTGCGCGCCCCGCCGACAGAGACCGCCCACTGCATAGCCGCCTTTCAGCGCGCGGCAATGGCATCGCCGCAAACGGGTTTTTCCGCCGTTATTAATGACAAAAAACGCCAAACACTGCCGCCGGGGCAAACGCTCAAAGAACGGATAGCGGCGCTTTTTCCGGCGCTGCATTTGGACGATGCGATTGGAGTTGATGAAGATGCGGCGGAAATGCGGATATGCGGGGAGATATTTGCGCCTTCGCAAGGGGCAACGGCAAAAACCGCCGGGCAGTTTTTTTATGTCAATGGCAGGTTTGTGCGCGACCGCCTTTTGCGCCGCGCCGTCAGCGATGCATTGCGCTTGATGTCGCACGATGGCGAGCCGGGTTATGCGCTTTTTTTGACCGTGCCGCCGCAGATGGTTGATGTTAATGTACATCCGGCAAAACTGGAAGTGCGCTTTATTAATCCGCAAGCGGTTTTTAACTTCGTCCGCCGCGCGGCGGGCAAGGCGCTTTCCGCGCCGCTCGGCGCGCCGGTCAGAACTCCGCCGCCGATAAACTGGCAACCGCAACAGCATCAACAATCATCATCCGCGCCGTCATCTTTTGCGCGCGGCGCTTCGCATTTCCCCGGCGATTCCCACACTCCTCCGTCATATTCCCCCCAAACGGCAAATGACGCATGGCGTCAGGTTTTTGCCGACCTTCCGCCATTGCAAGCGCAACAGGGAGAACAACCCACCGCCCTTTTGCCGGATGATGACAAGCCGCTCGGGCGGGCGCTGGGGCAGATACACGATATCTATATCGTCGCCGAAAACAGCATCGGGCTTGTCGTTGTTGATATGCATGCGGCGCACGAAAGAGTGTTATACGAAAAACTCAAACGCGCATTGGACGGGAAAAGTTTGCAGATGCAGCCGCTTTTGACACCGGAGCGCACATCGCTATCGCCGACACAAGCGGCGGTTTTGCAAGAACACGGGGGAGATTTGCCGGGATTGACGGCAAAGTTAATCACGGAAGACGATGCGCCATCATCATCATCAAAACCCATCGGCGCGGCAACGGCGGAAGTTAGCGCCATCGCCGCCCTGATAGCCGGCAAGGCGGACGCGGCATTATTACTAATAGAAGTGCTGGACGGCGCAAGCGAATTCGGCTTTGGCAACTTCGGCACACCCGCCTTTGACAACACCCCCGGCGGCGAAAGCGTAAAAGCATCCGGCGGCGAAAGTGCTGGGGCATCCGATTTTGGCGGCGCGGTGAAGTTATTGCGCGACAAGGCATTGTCGCTTATTGCATGTCATGCGGCGGTGCGGGCGAATCGGCGGTTGAGCCGGGAGGAGATGAATGCATTATTGCGCCAGATGGAAGAAACCGAGCGTTCCGGCGCATGCAACCACGGCCGCCCCTGCTGGCAACAAATAGACCGCGCCTTCTTTGATAAAATCTTCCACCGCGGCAGATAACAAACCGGTGCGGCGGCAAAAAACTGCAGGATTTGGCATTTCGGGCAGGGGTTATATTATAATGATGGCGTAAATTCAAAGGAGACCAAATGCAAAAAACAACAAATCATCGTTTTCCCGCTGCCGCCGTTGCTTTGGCGGTTTTCGCCGCTTTGCTGATAGTTGGCGGTTGCGGCGAAAAGCCGGGACCGAAACTGCGCGAGATAGAGCGCGTGGAGAAAATGTCGGATGATGACATCGGCGCCGCGCGCGAGCAGTGCCATATTATCGCCACGGCAGATTACAACTGCTCCGAGTTAGTGCATCCCGCCCACGGGATGACGACCGAGGAATGGAAAGTGCTGACCGAATCCACCAAAGAATGCCGCAAAAACCAATTGCTGTCATTCCATCATTGCCTTCGCGGCAAGGGCGTTATCTACTCGGAATTCAACTAACTCCCCGGAGGGATATGCAGATGACAAAGATACGCCGCTTTCTCGCCCCTTTCGCTGTGGCGGCTTGCATGCTTTTGCCCGCTTGCGGCGGCGACAAAATCGGCTGGGATGACCTTGACCCCGAACCTTTGGTAACGGAAAGGGTGGATGGCAAGATTCCGGTAAAGCCGGAGTTGATACGGCGGCAGGTGCTTGACGAGTTGGACGGCGTCCCCGAAATAGAGGCACAAGTCGCCCGGCGGCAGCAAATAGAAGCCGACCATCACGCCTGCCGCTTGTTGTCCGACAAGGCGAAAAAGACGACCGAAAAGGTTTTTGCCAATTGCATGGCGCGGCGCGGCTATTTGTATATGTTTCGGCATGACGCGGAGCAACTGCACAACGACATTGAGTTTGAGGTGAAAAAGGCGCGCGATAAGCGCATCGCCGCCGAGCAAAAGGCGCTTGACGAACAAATTGCCGCCGCCGCCAAAGCAGAAGAGGAAAGGCAAATCGTCGAGCGCAAAGCAGAAGAGGAGCGCATTGCCGCCGAAAAGAAACGGCAGGAAGAGGCAGAGCGCGCCCGTCGACAAAAAGCATTGGACGATGCTTTGGTTGTTGTTTTGAACGCGAGAAAATATGCCGAAACCGCCGAAGTTAAACGCTTGATTGACGATGGGGCGAATGTCAATACCAAAGGCAAAAGTGGCTGGACACCTTTGCATATTGCAGCACAGGATGGTCAAACCAAAGCCGCACTTGCCTTTATCAAAGCGGGAGCGTATATCGGTGCAAAAGACAACAAGGACCAAACACCTTTGCATTTGGCGGCACTTAACGGCAACGCCGAAACCTGCTTTGCTCTTGTTAAGGCGGGTGCGGATATTGAAGTAAAAACTAACAAGGGCTTAACGCCTTTGCATTTGGCGGTATCACAAGGTCTATTCGGAACCGTGCTTGCCCTTATCAAAACGGGGGCGGATGTTGATGCTAAAATGAAAGGGGGCTTTACACCTTTGCATGTGGCGGCACTTCAAGGTAAAACCCGAATTGCGCTTGCCCTTATCAAAACAGGGGCGGATGTATTTGCACGCGCCGATGGCGGCAAAACGCCGCTGGATATTGCCATAAAAGAGCATCCCAAAAACAGCAAAATCGTGCGCGCCCTGCAGGAAGCGATGGGAAAATAGGGCGACAAATTGGGATAACGAGTTTTCACACACAAAGGAGAAACACCATGAAAAACCTGTTGCGCGCCCTGGGCGCCTTTCTTACCGCCGTCATCATCAGCGGCTCGGCTTTTGCCGGTAGCCATGTTCCGCCTTTGCTTGTGGCGGTGTATGATGGCAATTACGCCGAGGTCAAGCGTTTGATTGACCGCGGCGCGAATGTCAACCTGAAAGTCGGTCCCGGCTTGACTCCGTTGATAGCGGCGACACACAAACAGCGCGTCGCCATTGCCAAACTTCTCATCAAAGCGGGGGCTAATGTCAACATAAAGGGTTTTGATGACGTAACGCCTTTGCATCTTGCGGCAGAGATTGGTCCCACCGAAATGGTGCTTGTCTTTGTCAAAGCGGGGGCGGCTATCAACGCCAAAGAAAAACATGACAGGACGCCTTTGTTTATGGCGGCAAGGACAGGTCAAACCGAAATCGTTATTGCTCTTATCAAAGCGGGGGCGGATATTGACGCAAAAGCAATCAACGGCAAAACGCCTTTGCATATGGCAATACAGAAAGGTCAAACCGAAACCGCTTTTGCCCTTATCAAAGCGGGGGCGGATATTAAGGCAAAAATTAACAATGGTGGGACGCCTTTGCATGCTGCCGCATTTTTTGGTCAAACCGAAATCGCGCTTGCCCTTATCAAAGCGGGGGCGGATATTGAGGCAAAAAGTGACTTTGGCTCAACTCCGCTAAACATAGCGATAACGGGAGGTCAAACAGATGTTATTGTCGTCCTTATTAAGGCGGGGGCGAATGTTGATACCAGAATTAACAATGGTGGAACCCCCCTGCATCTTGCGGCACAAGAAGGTCAAACTGATGCTGTCATTATTCTTATAGAGGCGGGAGCGGATGTTGATGCGCAAAATGACGAGGGCGTGACACCTTTGCACGAAGCGGCATATCAGGGGCAAGCCAAAACTCTGCTTGTCTTTGTCAAAGCGGGAGCAGATTTGCATGTGCGCATGAATGACGGAAGAACGCCGTTAGATGTTGCCATACAAAGCAATGGCAAAGACAGCAAAATCGCGCGCATTTTGCGGGAAGCGATGGAAAAGCAGGGCGATAAATAGTATCGGCGGCGGTTTGTAGATTCCCGTTTATTCGGGCAATTCATTACAAAACCGCCGCTTGCCGTCCTTGTCGCCCCCCTCGTCATTCCGGCGTACGCCGGAATCTCCTTTTGCCTTTTATGAGATTCCGGCTTGCGCCGGAATGACGGGGAGGTTTTTATGCGGGCATTGTATTACAAAACCGCCGCTTGCCGTTTTTG
>JBPCWZ010000082.1:0-5116 GCA_051009015.1 Gammaproteobacteria bacterium
CAAGACGCGCCGCAACTGATATCCCTGGTCAAGCGCAACAACTGCATGATGGCATTGACAACCGCCCGAACGGCGCGCGACATGCACGGCGCAAACGGCATAAGCGATTCCTACCCCGTCATCCGCCATCTGGCAAACTTGGAGACAGTGAACACCTACGAAGGCACGGCGGACATACACGCCCTAATATTAGCCCGCGCCCAAACCAACCTTTCGGCATTTTAGCGAGGGCGGTGGTGTTAAGATAATGACACATTCGCAAAGATAAATATGCACATAACAATGCTTCGCAACTTTCTCGCCACCGCCATCTTGGCAGGGCTTGCCGTGCTTTTGACCGCTTTCGGCGGCAAGCCGATTACCTGGGCTTGCGCCGAAGGGCATTCCTGCCGCTAACAAACAACGGGAACCCCACCATGACCAAATTCCGGCGCCACTTTTCCAAGTTTTTGGACAACCTTTTGCCGCCTTTGCATCGGGCGGCGAAAAAGGGCGAGGTCGCCGAAGTTAAGTGCCTGATTGACGGCGGGACGGATGTTAACGAGCGATTCAGTGCGCAGGGACACCAGCAGGTATTCCTCCAGTTCGCTGATGGACGAAAGATTGTTGTGCCTTGCCGAGGACACATCATGCGTGAAGTTCCGCCGCCGCCACTTCATCACGGTGGACGGGCTGAGCCCATACTGGCGCGCGATGGCGGCGGTGCTTTCGCCGCTTTGCTGTATAGCCGCGCGCACCGCGGGGGTGGTGGCTTTTTTGTGTTGTGTGATATTCACAGGTATCCTTTGGCAGTCAAGTATTCCACCCCCCGCCGAACCCCCGGTGACAACATATTATAACTTGATGGAACGGTACACTTTCGCGGGAATGACAGAATTTGGCAACTTGTTAAGCGCTTAACTGCTCATTGTCGCCCGCAGGCGGTCAAGGAATGTTAAACATTCGGACAAATCCGCCGTGTTTATTTGTTCGTTTGGTTTGTGCGCATAGCCGATATCGCCGGGACCGATGATGACGGTCGGGATGCCGTCTTCGGCAAACTGTCCGGCATCGGCGCCGAAAGGGGCGGTTTGCCATTTGTCAGTATTTATCAGTTGCATTGCAAGTTGCACCGCCGGAGAGTTGCCGTCCGGTATCAAACCCGGATAGGATGCCATTCGCCGGTTGTCAATATCCGCCGGATGACCGGCGGCGCGCATTTGCGGCAGTAATACTTCATTAATATATCGGTCGGTTTTGCCGATAAAATCGGCGACATTATGCTCGGGCAGGGCGCGGTATAACCACAACATTTCGCATTTTCCGGCGATAATGTTTTTTGCCGCGCCGCCGTTGATGACGCCGATGTTTATTGTGTCATAAGGCGGCGTGAAAGGATTGGCGTTGTCGTCTTTTGCCGCCGCTTCTTTCATTTCTTTGGCGCAATCCAGCAAAAAAGCGGCAAAACGCGTTGCATAATGAATCGCGCTAACGCCGTCATCGGGGCGGGAACTGTGCGCTTCGGTGCCGGTAAAGGTCGTGCGCATTTCCGCGCCGGATTTGTGCCCGGCGACAACTTGCATCTTTGTCGGCTCGCCGACAAGCGCCAAACGCGGGTGCGCGCCCGCCTGCCGCATCAGTGTCAAAATATCGGGCATGCCGATGCAGCCGACTTCTTCATCGCGCGATAGTGCAAAATAAAGCGGCTCGGCGAGTTTGGCTTTGGCAAATGCGGGCGCGGATGCCAGAACGCAAGCCAAAAACCCTTTCATATCGCAAGCGCCGCGCCCGAACAAAATGCCGCCTTTTTCGCGCATTTCAAAAGGCGGTGTTTGCCAGCCGCTTTGGGATGACGCATCAACGACATCGCTATGACCGGACAAGATAACGCCGCGCCGCTTGTCGTTTGCGGCATTTGCGCCTTCGCCGAGTGCGGCAAAGAGCGATTCTTTGTTGCCGTCCGCCGTGCGGCTTGTGTGGCAGGCAAAACCGGCGGCGCGCAAAAGCCCGCCGACATAATCGCACATTGGCAGGTTGCCGTGCGGCGGTTCGGTTTGATGGGCGATGAGATCGCCGAGAATGCGGGTTGCCGCGGGCAGTTGCGGATGGCTTTGGGACATTTGGCGGTTATTATACCGCCGCCGGTTGTTGTTTTGGCAGTGTCAATTGACGGCGGTTTTGTGGTATTCTTAACAAAAAAGGAGACGGCAATGAAAGTCAAAGACATACTTAAAAACAAAAGGCGGCGCGGCGAGATACTGCGCGTTGATGCCAAAGATGCGGTGGCGGCTGCCGTGCGGATGATGGTGCAAAACGACACCGGGTCGGTTGCCGTTTATGACGGCGGGCGTTTTATCGGCATGCTCACATTCCGCGAAGTGCTGATAGCGCTGGAACGGGACGGCTTTGACAAAGCCGCCAATGCCAAGTGCGGCGGCCTGATAGACGAAGAACGCGGCGCCTGGGCGACTGCCGATGACAGCGTGGATCAAATCCGCAATTTGATGACCAGCCGGCATATTCGTTATTTGCCGGTGGTGCAGGACGGGCAGCCGACCGATGTTGTGTCGTTTTATGATGTCGCCCGCAGTGTCGCCAAAGCGGCGGATTTTGAAAACCGCATGCTCAAAGAATACATTCGCGACTGGCCGTCCGGCGGCGCGGAAAGCGATTGACATTGTGACGGATGCGCCATCATCGCGGGGCATTATCGCGGGCGGAGGTGAAGAGCGGATAAACGCCAAGTTTGGCGGCACGGCGGCGGAATATTTTCGCATCTGGCTGGTTAATACGCTGCTGACGATAATTACGCTGGGCTTTTATTCCCCGTGGGCAAAGGTTCGCAACAAGCGATATTTTTACGGCTGCACATGGATAGGCGGCGCGAATTTTGAATATCACGCCAAACCTTTGGCGATACTGGTGGCGCGGCTGGTTTTGCTGGCGGTGTTTGCTATCGGCGCGATTTGGTCGGGCGAGGATATTGTGCGCGATGCTTATTATTCGCTGGTTTTGCTGATTTTTTTGCCGTGGGCGATAGTGCGCGGGTTGTCTTTTAACGCCCGCAACTCTTCGTGGTCGGGCATTCGTTTTTCTTTCACGCGCGATTATGCGCCGATTTATCTTATCTATTTGCCGTTTCTGATGCTGAGCGGTGTGGGCGGGTATTTGCAGGTTGTGGCGGGGCGACTTCCCGAGGTTGAAGAAGACGCGCAGATACCGGATGAAGTAATGGCTTTTTTCTGGCTTGCCGGGATTTTGGTTTTATGTTTTCTTTTGTTGATGGCGTTTTCGCCTTTTTTGGTGCGCGCCTATCATCGCTACAAAGCGGGGCGGCACAAACTCGGCAACCTGCAGTTTTATTTGCACAAGCCGCCGGTTTCGGGTTATTACGGCGCGACAATGCTGCCGTATTTTGTCGTGCCGCTTTTTTCCGCATTGACGGCGGGGTTGATGATATTGATAGCGGGGGGATTATTTGCCGACGACATGGAAAAAGCGAGAGAGATTGGCGCGGTGGTATTTGGCGGCGTGATGGTGTTGTCGTATCTTGTTGTTGTGTGGATTACGCAGGCGATGTTATTCCGTTTGTTTTGGGATAACTTGCGGGCGCGCAATGACAAGTTTGAGGCGCGTTTTGTTTGCGATGTGGATATTTGGCATTTTGCCTTTCACATTCTGCTCGTCAATACGCTGGCGACTATTTTATCGCTCGGCTTTTTGTATCCGTGGGCGAAGGTGCGCAAAACAAAATATCTTGTCCTGCACATTCACATTATCGCCCCGGCCGGCGCGCTGGCATCTTTGACGGCGCGAAAGGGCGAAGAAGAATCGGCATTCGGCGAGGAGTTGGATGTCGCCGAGGGTTTTGATTTTGATGTGGGTTTAATATAACGATGGCAATGACGATTGACATAATGGCGGATAATGCGACAACGGCGGCGGATGGTTTTATCACGCCGATGGCAAGCGAATCCGCGCGGGCGGGCGAAGAGCGGACAAAAGCCGAATTCACCGGCACGGCGGCGCAATACTTCCGCATCTGGATGGTTAATATGCTGCTGACGATTATCACGGTCGGTTTTTATTCCCCGTGGGCGAAAGTGCGCAACAAGCGTTATTTTTACGGCAGCGCATGGCTGAGCGGCGCAAACTTTGAATATCACGCCAAACCTTTGGCGATACTGGTGGCGCGGCTGGTTTTGCTGGCGATGTTTGTTGCGATTCCGTATGGGGTGAGTATGGGCGACTTTCACAATATCGGCTATTTCCTGATATTGGCGGTTTTTCTGCCGTGGGCGCTGGTGCGCGGTTTGGCGTTTAACGCCCGCAACTCTTCTTTTGCCGGCATGCGATTCTCGTTCAAGTGCGATTTTGTGCCGATATATTTGATTTATTCGCCGGTGCTGATATTCAGCGGGCTGTTTTTTGACGCGTTTTTGCCCGATGGTTTTCTGCTGGATTTTCATTGGACGAAGATAGGGAAGAATATCTGGGCGGTTTGTACATTGTTGTTTTTGTTGTCATTGCCATTGCCGCTTTTGGTGCGCGCCTATCATTCCTACAAAGCGGGGCGGCACAAACTCGGCGGTTTGCGGTTTTATCTGCATAAGCCGCCTGTTTCGGGTTATTACGGCGCGCTAATTGTGCCGTTGCTTTGCGCGATGGGGATTGTCGTTTTGGTGGTGGGGCTGATGCTTTTCATAGCGTTTAAGTTAGGGTTTGACAAGCCGGGCGGAGGTATCACCGGGTATATCGGGTTTATCAACATCAGCACGGTGTTATTATCGGCGGTTGTTTTCGTGCAGTTTTCGCGGGCGGCGTTGCTTCGTTTGTTTTGGGGCAACTTGCGGGCGCGTAATGACAAGTTTGAGGGGCGTTTTGTTTGCGATATCAACATTTTGCATTTTGCCTTTCTCATTTTGCTTGTTAATGTTGCGGCGGTTATTATGTCGCTGGGCTTGCTGCATCCGTGGGCGAAGATTCGCAAAACAAAATATCTTGTGCAGCACATTCACATTATCGCCCCGACCGGCGCAATGTCATCTTTGGCGGCGCGCGAAGGCAAAAAGGAATTGCCGCTTGGCGAGGAGTTGGAAGTCGCCGAGGGTTTTGATTTTGATGTGGGGTTGATATA
>JBPCWZ010000083.1:0-3463 GCA_051009015.1 Gammaproteobacteria bacterium
TTGATGCAGTTTTCCACTTCAACCGGATTGCGCAGGGCGGCTTTTTCTTTTTCACCGGCGGCGCGGGCAATTGACACACGCAGGGAATTACGCAGTTTCTTAAGGGCGGCGGTATCCATTTGTTTAATATCCGCTTGTTTCGGCTTGACCGATGCGGGCGAATGCGTCGCCAAAAAATTGACCGTTTCGGTCAGTTCGGGTTTTGTTTCCCCCGGCAAGTCGGGTTGTTTTGCCGATGCCAAAAACGCCGCATATCCCGGTTTCATTTGGAAATCGGGGCGCGCATCGTCGCGGTCAAACAAAGATGACAATTCATTTTGGCGCATCGGCTCCAAATTGACATACTTGCCCCACTCGGAGATGCGTACATATTTCGTCAACCGAAAATACCGCAAGGCATTATCGGCGTAATCACGCGCATTTTTAAGTTGATAGCCGGGGCGCAAGCGGGCAATTTCGCGCTTGCAAAAATCATCGCGCTGTGTGTGGGGAATCGGCGCGGCGCGGCGGCGCAAATCAACAATATCCCGCGCGGTTTTGTTTATCTTGCGATAATCAATCAGCGTAACGCCAAAGCCCATAACTTCCAAAAAGGACAACCCTTTGGCTTTCATACCGTCTTTTTGGCACAAGTCATTCACCGCGTCAATCAGGCGCAAAAAGCCGACAAAAGGTTTTATGTTGTAGCCGTCCTTGGGCGGAAAACCTTGCTTATCCAACACATTGGGAATCTCCCATTTCAGCAACACGCGCATAAAGATATCGGCGTAATCCTCGGCTTCCTCCAGCAGTGCCTCGCCGCTTTCGGTAATCTGCACACGCCTATTCGGGATGGCGGGAAAGGTTTGCACGCGATTGTCCGCGATGGTGGCAAAGCCCAACTTTTCCAGCGGCTTGAAAGAATTCCGCCCGCGCATGGGCGGGTCTTTATAGTTTTTGGCGGTGAAGATGCGATGTGCATCGTCAAACGGAATATCATCGCCGCTTTCCAGCAGTTCTATATCCTGCTTCGGCAAACCCTGATAAAACTGCTTGTTACCAAAGCCGTAAAGGCGCGCTTGCAGAAGGCGAATTTGATACTCCACCTGCGCGTCATCATTCCATTCCGCGCCGCTCATATCTTTGAGGACGCGCAAAAAGCCCGGCAGCCGCGAAGGTTCGCGCACCGCGGTAGAAATGGACCAAGGGCTAATCACAACGCCATTATACCCCATTGCCGCCCCCGTCTTTGCGGGGGCGGGCGACAGCGGGAATCCACAACCAATTTTGCGAATTAGTTGACTTCGGGCGCGAAATGTGATACATTATGCACTAATCCGTCAAATCGTAAAAGGCGGGCAAAACAAAAACAAAACAAGGAGCAGACCAATGGGATGCAGAGCAGGTATCACAACCGACCCGTGGCGGCGGAAAAACGAGTGGGAGCGCAAATATCCCTCGCTGAGCAATTGGCAGGAGAAGGCGTTCTCCAGCAGGGAAGCCGCCCAGAGATGGGAAAACGCGCAACAGAGTTGCGACAAGTCGGGCGGGGGCAACAACCCCGATAATCCGAATGCCAAGTGGTACGGTTATCGGTTTGACTATTAGCAAACCACTGACACAAAAAGGACGGCGCAAGCCGTCCTTTTTGCTTTAACCCGCGACAACGATTAGGGCTTGTCTGGATTGGATTCCTGCTGAGGCACACTAATCGGTATGGAACGCTTCCCTTCGAGAACTTCAAGCGACCATTTGCGCAGTTTCTGATTGTCCGCCTCGGTCTCCGCGTACCCCATAGGGGCATACACGAAGTTTTTGATGTGTGTTTTGTCAAAATCATAGCCAACAACTATCGCCATCTCATGAAGCAAATTTACCAAGAGGTATTGCCGTTTGTCTCCCCACTGCTCCTTGTCAGCGGGAGATATAAGATGGTCAAGGTACTCTTTCCACGCATTCTTAACCGATTTGTCTTTGCCAAATTCCAAGTCAATGCTATTGAGTGCCGCCACATGCTCCCAGTACAAAGTTTGGGCGCGGGTGCGAAAGAGTGCCTTGAAAATGTGCAACTTGCGCTCCCGCTGCTCTTCGTAGCGGTTGATGACGCGCGCGGTATAGACCGCCGCAATGGGACCCAAAAAAATCGCGGCAAGGGTTAACCACGCGGCAAGGGTTATCGATTCAATGGCTTCCAACATATCAAGAGAAATTGTATCACGCTTTTTAGCAAATAAAGATGAAAAGTTGTATTTTCGCCCCTGCCGATTTTGACGATGTCGCCGCTGTTGCGGCGGTTGGATTCCCGCTTTTGCGGGAATGACAGGGAAGGCGGGAATATATGATAGAATGCGAAAAATGGATAGCGTTATGATTTTCGCCGATTTGGCGCAGGTTGTCGGCGCGTTTGCGGTTGTTGCCGCCGTTGTGGTTGCGGTGCGTCAATATCAGTTAAACATTCGCATCACGAGGGCGCGGATTGTTGCGGAGTTTCTCAATGCCTATCATGCCGACAAAGACATGCAGGATATCTTTTACGCCCTTGAATACGGCGTTTTTAAATACGACATCCATTTTGCCGGCTCCAAAGACGAGCGCAAGTTGGACAGCCTGCTCGGGCACTTTAACGGGCTTGCCCGCTGGTGGAGCGTTGGCATTCTCAAATCTGACGACTTGCGGGTTGTTGATTATTATTTGTGCCTCATAATGCGAAGCCCGGAAGTGGACAGGTATTTTCGCGTTCTTAAGGGTTATGCCAAACAACAAAACAGGGATTTTTTGTTTCGGTTTCTTGTGGAATTTTGGGACGAGCGCGAAAAGCGGAATGCATAACCGGTTCCGCGGATTAGTCCCGTGCTTTGATTCGGGGCGCGGAGTATGGTATAGTTGGCACTGCCTGCCCGCCAAAAAGGCAAAGGGCGGGCGAAGCATCAACAAGGAGCAACACAATGGCATGCAAAATAGGAATGACAACCAATCCGGGCGAGCGGAAGCGGTATTGGCAGGGCAAATACCCCAACTTGCAAAACTGGATGATTTTGGCGCGCTATGACACCAAGTCGGTTGCGCAACTCGCGGAGTATCATCTTGCCGCAAAATACGGCGGCGTAGTGGATGGCGGCGGAGCCGGAAACGAAAACGGTGAATGGGTGGTTTACAAGTTTGACTACTAACCACCGGTAAAGCCCCGCATCGCCGATGATAGTGTGGTTTTGACCGCACGAAAGCAGGCGGTGCGGGGTTTTTCATTCCTGCCGCTGTTTTTGCGGGGGTGGGATTGGGTTATTGGGTTTGTTCGTTCATTATTATGAAGGTGGCGGCGGCTGTCCATGCTGCTGCTGCTACATTGCGGCGGGATATGAAATATATCAGCAAGCCCGCGCCTGTTGCTATCAGGCGCGAGGATAGCGCCGAGTCCGCCGTTAGCCCTTGCGGATAGACGAGCATGCGCAGTATCAAAGCCGCGATTATCGCGTATGTTATGCTT
>JBPCWZ010000084.1:0-5814 GCA_051009015.1 Gammaproteobacteria bacterium
TGCCGGGAAGACAACCCCCTGCCCGGCTTTGGCGCGGACAAACTTCTCGCCAATGCCCCGGCGCGGCGCGGCGATTTGTTTGCCGTCCCCAAAGTCATAGAGTAAGGCAAGCGGCGGCGATGACACAAGCGGCAACAACAAAATGACCGGCGACATTACAAACGCGGGCGTTGCCGGGGTTTTGCGCATGTTGCGGGGCGGCGAAGTTGATGCCGCCGCCGTGCGCGATGCTTTTTTGCATCGGGCGCGCGGTTTGTCGCGGCTCAATGCGCTTGTTTGCGAAGTTGTTGACGAAGGCGATGCCGGCGGTATTTTTGCCGGTTTGCCGGTTGTGCATAAGGATGTGTTTTGCCAACTCGGGCAAAAAACCACTTGCGCTTCCAACATGCTCGCCGATTTCACCGCCCCTTATGATGCCGCTGTTGTGGAGAAATGCCGCGCCGCCGGAATGCATTGTTTTGCCCGCGCGAATATGGACGAGTTTGCAATGGGCTCTTCCGGCGAGCATTCCGCCTTTGGCGCGACCAAAAACCCGTGGGATGAATCGCGCACACCCGGCGGCAGTTCAAGCGGTTCCGCCGCCGCCGTTGCCGCGCGCATAACCCCGCTTGCGACAGGCACAGACACGGGAGGTTCCATCCGCCAACCGGCGGCATTTTGCGGCATCAGCGGCATTAAGCCGACTTATGGGCGCGTATCGCGCCGGGGTTTGGTGGCATTTGCTTCCGGCTTTGACCAGGCGGGCGTTTTGGCGGCATCTGCGGAAGATTGCGCGCTGGGCTTGTCGGCTATTTGCGGTTTTGACGAGCGCGATTCCACTTCGCTTGATATACCGGCGGAAGATTTTGCCGCCGGTTTGCAAAAGCCGCTGACAGGTTTGCGCATCGGCAAGCCGAAGCAGTTTTTTGACGAAGGTTTGGACGGCGGCGTTGGCGGTTTGGTTGAAGACGCCCTGAGTGAAATGCAAAAAGCGGGGGCAAAGATTATTGACATATCCCTGCCGTCAATGCGCTATGCCGTTGCCGCTTATTATGTTTTGACTTCGGCGGAAGCATCCAGCAACTTGTCGCGTTATGACGGCGTCCGCTACGGGCGGCGGGCGAAGGCGGCGGGCGATATTACTTCGCTTTTTGAGCAAAGCCGCGCCGAAGGTTTCGGCGCCGAGGTCAAGCGGCGCATTCTTGCCGGTGCTTTTGTGCTTTCCTACGGCTACCGCGATGATTATTACCGCCGGGCGATGCGCGCGCGCAAGCGCATCGCCGAAGAGTTCCGCCATGCTTTTGAGGAGTGTGATATTATCGCGGGACCGACAACTCCTTCTCCCGCTTTTATGCTCGGGGAGATAGGCGATGACGACCCGGTGCGGATGTATCTGCAGGATATTTATACCGTGCCTATCAATCTTGCCGGTTTGCCGGCGATGTCTTTGCCGTGCGGTTTTACCGGCGGTTTGCCGGCGGGGATGCAGTTTATCGCGCCGCCGCTTGCCGAGCAAGCATTACTTGCGGCGGCGCATCAATATCAGCAAATAACAAAGTGGCACAAAAAAGCGCCGCAGTTGGAACTATCATGAGCGCGTGGCAGCAGGTCATCGGTTTGGAAATCCATGCGCAGTTGCAAACGCGCAGCAAGATATTTTCGCCTTCCCCGGCGGCGGTTTGCCAAATGCCGAACTCGCAAGTGCGCGAGACGGACGGCGGGATGCCGGGTGCTTTGCCGGTTTTGAATTTTGCCGTTGTGGAATGCGCCGTGCGTTTTGGCATTGCCATCGGCGCGCGGGTGAACCCGCGCTCGGAGTTTGCGCGCAAGAACTATTTTTATCCCGATTTGCCGAAGGGGTATCAGATAAGCCAGTATGAATATCCGGTGGTATCCGGCGGCGAAGTTATCGTGGAATGCGATGGCGAAGAAAAAACCATCGGCATCACCCGCGCGCATTTGGAAGAAGACGCCGGAAAACTCATGCACGAAGGCGAAGGCAGCGTTGTGGATTTGAACCGCGCCGGCACGCCGCTTTTGGAGATAGTATCGGAGCCGCAAATGTTTTCGCCGCAGGAGGCATCGGCATATGCCAAAACCATCCGCCAACTTGTGAGATGGCTGGACATTTGCGACGGCAATATGCAAGAAGGGTCTTTTCGCATTGACGCCAACATATCAATGCGCCGCCCGGGCGAAAAACTCGGCACACGGTGCGAGATAAAAAACCTGAACTCCTTTCGCTTTTTGGAAGCGGCATTGGTTTTTGAGGCACAGCGGCAAAGCGCGATATTGGAAGGCGGCGGCGAGGTGCGCCAGCAAACGCTTTTGTATGACCCGGCAAGAAACGAAACCCGAATGATGCGCGGCAAGGAAGACGCCGAAGATTACCGCTATTTTCCCGACCCCGATTTGCCGCCGCTTGTCATCGGCGAAGCAATGATAAACAAAATGCGGGAAAGTTTGCCGAAACTCCCGCGCGAGCGGCGGCGGATGTTTTGCGAAGATTACGGATTGGGCGGTTATGACGCCGGTTTATTGACAAGCGACCGCGCACTTGCCGATTATTTTGACTCGGCGGTAGCAGGTTTGATTGACGAAAACATCGGGCGGCGGGCGGCGGCAAAACTTGCGGCAAACTGGATACTCGGCGAGTTGTCGTCCATGATGAACAAGCACAACATCGGCGCGAAAGAATCGCCGGTATCGGCTTTGTCTTTGGCGAAGTTGCTGCGCTGTGTTGCGAGCGGGGAGATATCGGGCACTATCGCCAAGGGCGTTTTGGAAACAATGTGGCAAAACGGCGAAGATGCCGACATTATTATCAAGCGCGAAGGTTTGCGCCAGATAAGCGACGAAGGGGAGTTGCAAACTCTCGCCGCCGATATCGTAGCGGCGCATCCGGCGCAAAGCGCGGAATACAAAAGCGGCAAAACCAAACTGCTGGCATTTTTCGTCGGGCAGATGATGAAACAAACAAACGGCAAAGCCAACCCCGCCCGCGCCGCCGACATCATCAAAAAAACCCTGTCAGAATAACCCCCCGTCATTCCCGCCCGAAAGGGCACGGCATTATGGTCTAAAAAACGGACGCCATTCGCCGTTTTCATATTCCACTTTCGTATTTTTCGGCAGATAAACCTTGCCGCGCACGACAACTTCCACAAGTCGCTGGTCGCCGCGCTTTTCTATGGGCTGAAACAAATTAAGATGGCGCGGGTATTTATCCGGTATGCGCGGCATTGAGCCGGAGTTATACGGCGAATAAAGAATGTCATGCTTTTCGCGCAAATCGGCAAGCGGGCAGCGAAGCCCGATATGCCCGGGATGGCGGTATTTGCCGCGAAAATTGTTGCGGGCTTGTTCGCCCGCGTAGTTGTTGGGCCAAAAGAAGACATGCCCGTTCAAGTAGCGGACGAAATCGTCAAACCTCGCGCCATCGGAAAAGACAAGGCGCACGCGGTTTAGCGGCTGCTGGTCGTTCAAAATCGCGCCGCACGAAACCTGCTCGCTTTTGTCGCGTTTTGTCCCGGCAAGGCGGGCTTGTTCGCGCTTATTCATCAGCGAAAGCGCGCAAAGCAAAACGCCTTTTTGGCGTATTGCCTCAATATTACGCCAGTGAGTATAATGCGTCAGTAGCATATTTTCCATCGGTTTTCCTCCATCTTTTTGTTTGGGTTGCCGTCAATTTCCGGTGGCGGCTTCCGGATTTGGTGAAATGCTATAACATTTTGGGTGTCCGCGTCAAGTTTTCGGCAAAAATTTGATAAAATCCCACAAACGCCGCAACTTTGGGCGGCACAACCGAAAAAAAACAGATAACAACCATGACTGACGAAATTGGTGTACCGCTCTTGCACTTCGGGGCATTGGCGGGCGACATTGACGAAGTGAACGCCTTGATTGAAAGGGGGGCGGATGTCAACGAAAAAGACGAAAATGATGGCTGGATTCCCCTGCACTGGGCGGCAAGTGAGGGTCAAACTGGCACGGCTACCGCCCTTATCAAAGCCGGGTCGGATATCAATGCGGAAGCCGACAATGGCGAAGCGCCTCTGCATATTGCGGCACGGTACGGTCAACCCCAAGCCGCGCTCGTCCTCGTCAAAACGGGGGCGGATATTAATGCAAAAGATGCAGATGGCTGCACACCTTTGTACACTACCGCAAGAGCGGGGCGAACCGATATTGCGCTATCCCTTGTCAAAGCGGGGGCGGATATCAACGCAAAATCCAAAGACGGCACAGCGCCCCTGCATGCTGCGGCGCAGCATAACCGCATCCACACTGCACTCGCCCTCGCCCAAAAAGGGGCAAATATTAACGAAAAAACCATTGCCGGTTATAGCCCTCTGCATACTGCAGCGATGTTTGGACGCACTGATACTGCGCTTGCTCTTGTTGAGGTTGGGGCAGATATTAACGCAAAAGATAATTACGGCTTTGCGCCTTTGCATTTTTCGGCAGGGCGCGGCCATGCCGGCACTGCTCTCATTTTAATCAAAGCGGGGGCGGATATTAACGCCACAACCAATAAAGGATTTACGCCCCTGCATGCGGCGTTAGCGACAGGTCAAGCCGACACCACGCTCGTCCTTATCCAAACTGGAGCAGATGTGAATGCAAAAGACAAAGAAGGCATGACTCCTTTGGAGGTTGCAGCGATGAAAGGGCAAACGGAAAATGTGCTTGCTCTTGTCCAAGCCGGAGCGGATATTAACGCGCAAAGCAGAAACGGCTGGACGCCTATGCATTGGGCATCAATGCTGGGGCAAACCGAAACTGCGCTTGCCTTTATCAAAGCCGGAGCAGATATTAGCACAGAGCCCGATTTTGTCGCCACGCTTCTGCATACCGCAGCAAGGAACGGACAAACCGATAATGTGCGCCTGCTTGTCAAGATGGGGGCGAATATCAACGCAAAAGCCAAAAATAGTTGGCTGCCGTTGCATGCTGCGGCAGGCTTTGGTCAAATCGGTGCCGCACTTGTTCTTATCAGGGCGGGGGTAGATGTTAACGCAAAAGAGAAAGGCGGCGGGACACCTCTGCATGTTGCGGCGTGCTTTGGTCAAACCGGCATCGCGCTCACCCTTATCAAGTTAGGGGCGGATATTAACGCAAAAAGCGAAGACGGCGGGACGCCTCTGCATTATGCAACAGGGAAAGGTCAAACCGAAACTGTTATTGCCCTTATTAAAGCAGGGGCGGATATTGAGGCAAAAGATAACGATGGCTGGACGACTCTGCATTTTGCGACACGGGAAGGTCAAACCGAAACGGTAATCGCCCTCGTCAAGGCGGGGACGGATGTTAACGCGAAAGCGGACGATAGCGTGATGCCCATACACTTGGCGGCAGCGCACGGTCAAACCGAAACCATGCGCGCTCTTATCAAATCGGGGGCGTTTATTAACACGGAAAACAAATATGGCATGACGCCTCTGCATTATGCGGCATTGGAAGGTCAAACCGAAACCGCGCTTGTCCTTGTCCAAGCGGAGGCAAACTTGCGTATCCGCAATGATGATGCCAAAACGGCACTGCAGGTAGCCATAGACAAACACGGCAAAGACAGCGACATCGCGCTTGCCCTGCGGGATGCTATGGAAAAGTAGGGCGAACAAACCGGCAAAAAGCCGATGAGTTGTTGCGCGGTTTGGAATAGCGACCGATTGTTTTGTTGCCGTTAATGTTTCGTCATTCCCGCGAAAGCGGGAATCCATTTCTTTGCCAAATGGCAATTTGCGCGATAGCGCAAACGGCGGCTTTGCCGCCGCATTTGGCAAAACGCTGAGTGCGCAAAGCGCACTCGTTATCAAAGCCCTGAAAGGGCGA
>JBPCWZ010000085.1:0-11024 GCA_051009015.1 Gammaproteobacteria bacterium
AGCACGGGGCAACGCCCCGTGACGGCATTTCAATTTAATCAAGCCCTGAAGGGGCGTCCCATTCTTTTGCAGGGCAAAGCCCGGCAAAAACACAAACACAACCCCCCGCCTGTTTGACATTCCCCGCCGCCGTTTTCGGTCGCCCTTTCAGGGCTTGTTTGTTTAATACGCCGATTCACGGGGCGTTGCCCCGTGCTATGACCATGTCGCCCTTTCAGGGCTTTTATACCGCGCCGCTTTCGCGGCGGTGGTTTAGGAGATTCCCGCTTTCGCGGGAATGACGAGGGGGCGGGAATGACGGAAGAGGCGGGAATGACGGGAAAATAGTTGGCATTTGGCGGCGTTTATCGGTTAGAATGGGCGGCGGCGCCCGTAGCTCAGATGGATAGAGCGTTAGGCTACGAACCTAAAGGTCGTGAGTTCGAATCTTGCCGGGCGCGCCAATGGGCAAAAACAAACAACGGGGGCAAAGACAACCATGACAATTGATACCACCAAAATGGAAAAGACCACCGCTTCTTTGCGGGCGGCGCTTGGCAAAATGCGCTCGGGGCGCGCGCGCCCGGAGATGCTTGACGGCGTTATCGTCCGCGTTTATGGCGCGGAAATGCCGCTCGCGCAAACCGCAACCGTCAGCGTGTCCGATTCGCACACGCTTCTCATCTCCCCGTTTGACAAGCAAAACACCGCCGCCATTGAAAAAGCCGTGCGCGATGCCGATTTGGGCTTGAATCCGGCGGCGCAAGGCGATGTCGTCCGGGTCGGCGTGCCGCCGCTTTCGGAAGAGCGGCGGCGCGAACTTGTCAAGATAGCGGCGCGCGAAGGCGAGACCGCCCGCGTTGCTATCCGCAATATCCGCCGCCAGATGATAAGCGATGTCAAAAACAGCGTCAAAGAAAAAACCATCGGCGAAGACGAAGGCAAAATGCAGGAGCAGCAAATCGCCAAAGCGGTGGAAGACGCCATCGCCGGCATTGACGCCATCATTGCCGAAAAACGGCTGGAGTTGATGAACGATTAGCGCCCCGCCTTCACCATTGATGAAAACGCCGGATGCCGAAGCGCCGCGCCATATTGCGGTTATTATGGACGGCAGCGGCAGATGGGCGCAACAAAACGGCTTGCCAAGGCTGGAAGGACACCGGCGCGGCTTGGATGCGGCGCGCGAACTGGTGGAAAACTGCCTGCGGCACAACATAGCCTATTTGACTTTGTTTGCTTTCAGCCGCGAGAACTGGCAGCGCCCTGCCGGGGAAGTATCCGGGCTTATGCGCCTTTTTGCCGGAATGCACAAGTGGCAAAATAAACTGCTTGATGCGGGCGTGCGCCTGATGTTTATCGGCGAGCGCGGGCGTTTTTCGCCGCAATTGCAAAAGTTGATGACGCAGATGGAAACGGCAACTGCCGGCGGCGGCAAGATAACGGTGGTCATCGCCGCCGGATACAGCGGGCAGTGGGATATTTTGCAAGCGGCAAAACAACTCGGCGATGCCGGTTTGGAATGCAGCGAGGAAAACTTTGCCGCCCGTTTGGCGACGGGGCTTTTGCCGCCGCCGGATTTGCTCATTCGCAGCGGCGGCGAGCAGCGCATTAGCAACTTTATGCTGTGGCAGTTGTCGTATTCCGAGTTGTATTTTACCGATGTCCTTTGGCCCGATTTTTCCGCCCGCGATTTGCAAACCGCCCTGGACAACTATGCCGGGCGCGAGCGGCGTTATGGCAGAGTGCGGGATGACTGAAACAACAAAACGGCTTTTGGTCGCCGTGCCGCTTGTGGCGGTTTTTGGCGGCGTGTTGTATGCCGGTCATTGGCTTTTGTGGCTGGTGATTACTCTGGCGGCTGCCGTTGTGGCGGCGGGCGAATGGGGCAAACTTGCAGGTTTGCGCGGGACGGAAAACATTGTATACGCCGGTTTGTTTGCCGTGTTGTGCTTGTTTGGCTTTTGGCTTTTGGATTTGTCGCCGGACGGCAAGGCGGCAATTGCAAGTGCCGCAAGTGCGGATATCGCCGCCGATGGCGCAACTGATACTTTGCCTAAAGCGGGTATGGGCGCGAGTGGTGCATTGTTGGCGGCGGCGTCTGTTTTTTGGGCGGTATGCGCGCCGTTGTTGTTGCTTGCCGGGGGGCGCAAGTTGCCGAAGTTGCTTTTGCAAGTTGCCGGAATGCTTTTGCTTTTTGTCGCATGGCTGGCGGGGCTTTTGTTGTTTGCCGCCGATGTCGCCTATCTGGCGGCGGCGGTTTTGCTGGTTGTCATCGCAGACAGCGCCGCCTATTTGTTTGGCAAAGTATTCGGCAAATCGCCGATGGCATCTTCCGTCAGCCCGGGCAAAACATGGGAAGGGTTTTATGGCGGTTTTGCCGCCGTGTTGTTGTCGGTTGTTATTGCCGGGCGGATGATTCTTGATGCGCCGATGGCGTGGCTTTTGACGGCGGCTTTTGCGCTAACGGTGCTTTCGGTTATCGGCGATTTGTTTGCTTCGCTGTTGAAACGGCAGGCGGGCGTCAAAGACAGCGGCGCATTACTCGGCGCGCATGGCGGCGTTATTGACCGGCTTGATGCGATGTTGCCGGTTTTGCCGTGTGCCGCTATGCTCGCCGGTTTGCCGGCATAGATTAAACCGCAACTGACAACTGACAATGGCGACCATAGCCGGGCATAGTGTTGTAGCGGCGGCAACTTCAACCGCCGCCGATGATTTGCCAAAACGGCGCGTTTGCGTGCTGGGGGCGACCGGCAGTGTCGGCGGTGCGGCTTTGGATGTTTTGCGCCGCGCCGAAACACCCGCATCGGTCGGCGCGCTTGTGGCGGGGCAAAACGACAAGGCAATGGCGGCATTATGCCGCGAGTTCAAACCGCAAGCGGCGGTAATGGCAAACGAACAAGCGGCGGCAAGATTGAAAGAATCCCTGCGCGGCGAGAATATCATCATCGGCGGCGGCGCGCAAGCGGTGCGGGATGTTGCGACCGATGATGCTTATGACACCGTCATCGCCGCATCATCCGGCACGAGCGCGGCTTTTGCCGTTTTGGCGGCGGCGCAAGCGGGCAAGCGGCTGCTTTTGGCAAACAAAGAATCGCTGATATTATGCGGCGATATCATCGTCAAAGCGGCGCAAGAGAGCGGCGGCGAGTTGCTGCCGATAGACAGCGAGCATTGCGCTTTGTTTGAGTTATTGGACGGCGGCGGCGATTATAAAAAGTTGTGGCTGACGGCATCGGGCGGTGCGGTGCGCGATATCCCGCCGGACAAACTGATTGATGTCAAACCGGCGGCGGCACTTGCGCATCCGAACTGGACGATGGGCGCGAAGATAACGGTGGATTCTTCAACAATGATGAATAAAGCGCTGGAAGTCATTGAAGCATCTGTGCTTTTTGGCGCCGGACCATCGCGCATCGGCGCGGTTTTGCATCGTCAAAGCACGACGCATGCGCTTGTGGAATATGCCGATGGCAGTATGAAAATGCAGATAGCGGCGGCGGATATGCGCCTGCCGGTTGCGCGAATGTTGTGCTGGCCCGGGCAGCCGCAAGGGGCGGGCGAAGCGCTTTCGTGGCGGGCGTTGTCGGCGCAAACTTTTGAGGAGCCGGATGCCCGCCGCTATCCGTGCTTGCAACTTGCATATCGCGCTTTGGCAATGGGCAAGGCGGCGGGGGCTGTTTTGTCGGCGGCGAATGATGTCGCCGTGGGCAGGTTTTTGCGCGGCGATATACCTTTTACGACCATCGCCCGCATCAATGCCGAAGTGCTGGGGCGGCTTGGCGACGGCGAAAGCGGCGGGACATTGGCGGAGTTGATGGCGGCGGATAATGCCGCAAGGCAAATGGCGGAGGCGTTATGACGGTGCTTTTGGCTTTTTGCGCCATTATCGTCATTGCCGTTTTTGTGCATGAGATGGGGCATTATATTGCGGCGCGTTTTTTTGGCGTGCGGGTGCTGCGTTTTAGCGTGGGTTTTGGTCCCCCGCTTTTGCGCCGGACAGACAAGCACGGGACGGAATGGGTTTTGGCGCCTTTGCCGCTGGGCGGTTATGTGCAGATGCTGGACGGCGAAACGGCAAAGCAGGGGAGTTTGAAATATAACGAATCGCTGGACGGCAAAAACAACTTTCAGCGTTTTATCGTTTATGCCGCCGGTCCTTTTGCCAATTTGGTATTGACGGCTTTTCTGGCGGCGGGTTTGGCGATGCATGGCGAGATAGGGCTTAAGCCGCAAATCGGCAAAGTTGTCGCCGGGGGCGCGGCGGAACAAACGGGGGCGCGGCGCGGCGATATTATAGACACCATCAACGGCAAGCCGGTTGTGTTGTGGCGGCAGGCGGCGGAAGAGATGGCATCCGCCGTCATCGGCGGCGAAGATATCCGCTGGACGACGGCAAGCGGCGGGCGTCATTCCATTCCCGCCGGCAGGGTTGAAGTCGGTCAATTGGACGAGGGTTTGTTTGCGGCTTTGGGGATGTTTCCCGACCGCAGTTATATTTCGCCAAAGGCGGCGACGGTTATCGGCGGCGGAGCGGCGGACAAGGCGGGAATGCTGCAGGGCGATATTGTCGTGTTGATTGGCGATGATGTCATTGACGATTGGTCGGATTTGCGCGCGGCGGTAGCAAAGCGCCCGGGGCAGACCGTGCCTTTGGTTATCTGGCGGGCGGGTGCGGAAGTGCCGGAGATGCGATTGACGGCGACTATTGGCGGGCGTTTGCGCGGCGGGCGACGCGAAGGGGTTTTGGGCGTTGCGCCGACACTACTGCCGGACAAACTTGCCAAAATGCAGGCGACTTTGCGCTTGGGATTATTTCCGGCATTGGCGGCGGGGGCGGACAAAAGCACGCGTTATGTGGCAAACACATTTGCCGCATTGCGTCATATCGTCATCGGCAACATATCGCCGGACAACTTGAGCGGGCCTATCGGCATTGCCATGCATGCCGGGGCGGCGGCGCGCGGCGGGTTGGCGGAGTTTTTGCAATTTTTGGCTTTTATATCGGCGAGTTTGGCGGCGATTAATCTTTTGCCGCTGCCGCTTTTGGACGGCGGGCAGATGGTAGTGTGTATAATTCAGGCGGCGCGGCGCAAACCTTTGCCGCCGGGTGTTGTGGCGGCACTCGGCAAGGCGGGCGGTGCTTTGCTTTTGACTCTGATGCTCGGCGTTATTATCAACGACATTCTAAAACTATGGGGCGGCTGACCTGCCGGCGGCTTGTTGCGCTGGCGCTGGCGGCGGTGCTGGCGGTGCCCGGCTGGGCGCAAAGCGAAGGCGTTGGCGGCGGCGCGGTGGTTGATTCTTTTGTTGTTGATGATGTGCGGGTGGAGGGTTTGCGCCGTTTTGACCCGGGCATTATATTCAGCCGCCTTAATATTGAAGTTGGCGATTCGTTTGCGCCCGATGACGCCGCGCCGCTATTGCGCGAGTTGTATCAGACCGGGCATTTCAAATCGGTGGAGATAGTGCGCGATGGCGGTGTTTTGGTCATTCGCGTCAGCGAAAACCCGGTCATAGCCGACATTCAATTCACGGGCTTGGACGAGTTGGACGAGGTGCGGCTTTTGGAGATATTGCGCGAGGCGGGCATTGCCAAGGCGCGGGTTTTTGACCGCAGCAAACTTGCCGAAGCGGCGGCGGGCATAGAAGAGATATATGCTTCGCGGCATTTTTACAATGCCAAAATTAATACCATCGTCTCGCCCCTGCCGCGCAACCGGGCGGGGGTTGTTTTTGAAGTTGATGAAGGCGATGAAGTGGTCGTCAAAAGCATCGTCATAGAAGGCAACGAAGAATTCGGCAACTGGACTTTGCGGCGGCTGATGGAGATGAAAACGCGCGGGTTGTTGAACTTCTTTTCGGACGATTACCGCTTTTCGGAAGCGCGGCTGGATGCCGACATTGAGCGCATTCGCACTTTGTATCTGGAAAACGGCTATCTGCGTTTTTCCATCGCCGAGCGCGGCACGGAATTAACCGAAGACAAAAAAGGCATCAATATAAAACTTGTCATAGACGAAGGCAAACCGTATTCGGTGTTGGAATACGCCCTGGCAAACGGCGGCATTGAGGCGGAAAAACCCTTTGGTGATTTTGCCACACAAAACGCGGGCGAAGTGTATAACAGCGAGCGGGCGGCGGCGGCGGCGGTTGCTTTTCGCGAGCATCTGCAGGATTTGGGTTATGCCCTTGCGCGGGTGGATTTTGATACTGAGTTGGACGATGCCGAAGGCAAAGTGCGGGTGGCTTTTTCCGCCGATGCCGGGGCAAAAGTACAAGTGCGGCGCATAGACATTATCGGCAACGAACAAACGGCGGACGAAGTCATCCGCCGCGAGTTTTTGCAGTTGGAGCGGGAGGTGTATTCGCGCGCCAAAGTGGAGAGTTCGCGGCGGCGTTTGCGGCGGCTGGGTTATTTTCGCGATGTGCGCGTGGAGATTCAGCGCATTGCCGATTCGGATGACGAAGCGGATTTGATTGTGACGGTAGACGAAGGCGGCTTGGGCGATATTCGCATCGGCGCGGGTTTTGGCACCGACGGCGGGGTGTCGTTTAACGGAAGTTTCAATGCGCCCAATATCTTCGGCTCCGGTGATGACTTTCGCGTTGCCGGGTCGTTTTCGGATACTACAAAAGCATTTTCCACCGGCGTTGACCAGCCGTATTATACGGACGAAGGAGTGTCAAGACATTTTGCCCTTGGTTATGGCGAAAACGAAGCGGCGGAAGGGTCGGCGGATTATAAGATTGACGGCTATAACGCGACTTTCGGCTACGGCTTTCCGTTTGTTGATGACGGCAAATATTTCGTGCGCATCGCCTACAAAAAAACGCAGTTGGAAAACGCGGATGGTCAGTGCTGCATTACGCAGCCGATGACGATAACGACAACGACGACGATGATGCCGATGACGCCGATGACGATGACGACGAGAGCGACTGTTGCTTATCGCAAGTTTGTGGAAGAGCACGGCACGGATTACGACATTGCCGAATTGCAGTTTGATTTGTTGTATGACACGCGCGATTCTTCAACCCTGCCTACCGGCGGCAACCGGTCAAGATTGGACAGCAGAGTTGGCGTGCCGCTTTTTGATTTGCGTTATTACAAGTTGGATTACACGCACGATTATTATAAAGAGTTGCGGCAGGTTTGGACAAAGCCGGTTTTTCACTTTCGCGGCGGTGTCGGTTTTGGCGGCACTTACGGCGGCGACGAATACCCGTTTTTTGAGCGTTATACCCTTGGCGGCACTTCATCATTGCGCGGTTTTGAATCCGGCTCCATCGGCGCAAAGCGCATTAGCGATTTTGGCGGAAGTAATCATGACGCCCTTGGCGGCAGGTCAAGGATTTACGGCTCCGCCGAGTTGCCGGTAGAGACGACATTTTTCGGCACGCAAAAGGTTTTTCTGGCGCCGTTTATTGACGCCGGTGCGGTCGGCGGTTTTGACAACGGGGCAAAACTCGGTCCCGCCCGGGTCAGCGGCGGCGTGGAGTTGCGCTGGCTTTCGCCCATCGGTCCTTTGCGTTTTTCGTATGTCCGCCCCATCCGCAAGCAGGAGAACGACCGGACGGAAGATTTTCAATTCACCGTCAGCACTTTTTGACACACCACAAACAACCGGAGAAAACACAACAATGAAAAAACACACACTCTTTATTGCGCCTTTGCTTTTGGCGCTTTGCCTGCCCGCCGCCGCTCACGAGGGGGCGGTTGCGTTTGTCAATATTGACCGTTTTTATGACAAGTCGGTTCTTGTCAAGGCGGTCAATGACAAGATAAACGCCGATTTTCGCAAGCGCACCGAAGCATTGCGGCAGTTGGACAAGGACTTGCGCGCCAAACAGGAAACACTCCAAAAAGATCGCCTGACCATTGGCGATGCCGAGCGCGAGGCGCGCGAGTCGGACATTGCCGCCTTGCAGCGCAAACTGGTGCGCGACCGGCAGGAGTTGAGTGAAGACCGGGCGATAAGTTATGAAAAACGCCGCAAGGTAATTGACATTGCGCTTTCCAATGTCATAGAAAGCATCGCCGAAGAGCGCAAGTTTGATGTTGTGCTGAATCCGTTTATTTTGCTGCCGGTGCGCGGGCGGGCGCTGACGCACAGCATTTTGTTCTACGGCGGTGCCAAAGCGGATATCACCGACGAAGTGATTGACCGCTTTGACAAGGAAGCCAAACTGGACGAGTGAGTGCCGACACTTGCCACTCTCGCCGCCCGCTTTGGCGGCGAATTGTGCGGCGGCGGCGATATGGAGATACACGCCGCCGCATCTCTTGCCAATGCCGGAGCGGGCGACATTGTGTTTTATGAATCATCCGCGGGTGCGGATGCATTGGCGCGATGTGGGGCATCTGCTGTTTTGCTTTCGCCGGAAAATGCCGGCAAGAGCACAAAAGCCGAATGGATAGTGCCAAACCCGCGGGCGCATTTTGCCCGCTTGTGTCATTTTCTATCGCCGCCGAAACTGCCAAAGCCGGGCATATCGCCGATGGCGGTTGTCGGCAAGGATGTGAAACTCGGCGATGCTGTGTGCATCGCGCCTTTTGCCATTATCGGCGAAGGCGCGGTGGTCAAAGACGGCGCGATAGTTGGCGAAAATGCGGTTGTCGGCGGCGGATGCGTTGTCGGCAAAAACACGCGTTTGCATCCGCGCGTTGTTTTGTATGACGGCGCGATAGTTGGCGATGGTTGCATTTTGCATGCCGGTGTTGTTGTCGGGGCGGACGGGTTTGGCTTTGTCCGCGATGACGGCGGGCAGGTCAAAATCCCCCATTTGGGCGGCGTGCGCATTGGCGATAATGTTGAGATTGGCGCAAACACTTGCATAGACCGCGGCACGCTTGACGATACTATTATTATGGACGGCGCGAAGATAGACAATCTTGTGCAAATCGGTCATAATGTCCGCATCGGGCGCGGGTCGGTTGTTTGCGGCTGTGTTGGCATAGCGGGCAGTGCCATTATCGGCGAAGGTTGCGTTATCGGCGGCGCGGCGGATATCGGCGGGCATTTGACCATTGGCGACGGCGCGATTATCGGCGGTTCTTCGGCGGTTGTCAATGATATCGCCGCCGGTCAAACAGTATCTTCGGTTTGGCCCGCCGTTGCCGCATCAATGTGGCGGCGTTATCTGGCGAAGTGGCGGCGGGCAAACAAAGGCAGAATGACACACAAAACGACAACAAAGGACAACAATGAATATTGACGACATTATGCGGCTTTTGCCGCACCGTCAGCCGTTTTTGCTGGTGGATAAGGTACTCACAATGGAAAAAGGCAAAAGCATCACCGCGGTAAAAAACATTACCATCGGCGAGCCGTTTTTTGCCGGGCATTTCCCGCAAAAGCCCATCATGCCCGGCGTGCTGATGATAGAAGCACTGGCGCAAACTTGCGGGCTTTTGGGGCTGGCATCTTTTCGCGGCGGCGTCATCGGCGAGAACGATTTGACGGTATTGACCGGCGTTGATAACTGCCGTTTTCGGCGGCAGGTGCGCCCCGGTGATGTGTTGATGATGCATGCCGAATTGTTGCGGCGGCGCGGCGGGATGTTGCGTTTTTCGGCGCGCGCCGAAGTTGATGGCGAATGCGCGGCGGAAGCGGTATTGACAAGTTTTTTTCAACCTCCGCAGGAAAGCGGCAAAGGGCAATGACGGCAAAGATACACGAAAGCGCATCGGTCGGCGAAGGTAGCACTATCGCATCTTCGGCGGTTGTCGGCAAAGGCGCGATAGTGGAAAGCGGCGCGGTTGTCGGCGAAGATTGCGACATTGGCGCATACGGCATTATTTGGGCGGGGGCGCGGCTGGGCAAAGACAACCGCATTTTTCCGTTTTGCTCGCTCGGCGGCGAACCGCAGGACAAGAAATATCAGGGCGAACAAACACAGATGACAGTCGGCGACGGCAACATATTCCGCGAATACTGCATGATAAACTGCGGCACAAAAGGCGGCGGCGGCAAAACCATCATCGGCAGCGGCAACTTATTAATGGCATATTCCCATCTCGCCCATGACTGCATTGTCGGCGATGGCGCGATTATCGCCAATGCGGCGCAAATCGCCGGGCATGTCGTCATTGGCGATTATGCCGTCATCGGCGGCGGGGCATTGGTGCAGCAGTTTTCGCGCATTGGCGAATGCGCGATGGTCGGCGGCGGCGAAAAGATACGGCAGGACATTCCGCCTTTTGCGTGGTGCGCCGAGGGCGTTGTCGCGGTCAATCGTATCGGGCTTTTGCGGCGCGGCGCATCGGAGGAAGTCATTGGCATTATCCGCCGCGCTTTTCGTTTGTTATATCGCAGCGGTTTGCAACTTGCCGATGCCGTCAAACAAATCCAAACACTTGCCGGGTCGGATGGTAATGCCGCCGCCGGGGAACTGAAAACACTTACCGGCTTTTTGTCGCAGGAAAAGATAAATATCATCCGCCCCGCCCGTCAATCGCGCGAATAACGACAAATTCGTCATTCCCGCCCCTTATCGGCGGGGGTGGCTGACAGGTTGCCTATTACGGCGGGAGTGTTTATATCGGGGCTGCGGATGATGAAAGTTTTGTTGGCGTTGTTTGGCAGGGCAATGTTGGGCGATTGTTGGGCGGTGCCGCAAACGGGGACGGTGGCGGGGTTGCCGACATTGTTTTCGTGCAGGCAAACGCCGCCTGCGTCTCTTAATGCGGTAGCCAATAAGAGAAAACCGGCAATATTAGTGGCGGTATAAGAATCCGACACCCTGTCAAGCGCCGTCTGACCATTCACTACCTTATTGACTTCAATACCGTCAGCCGATAACAACAAATTCAGCACATCCATATCGGCGGCAAACACGGCATAATGCAAAAGCGCAGCGTTGCCGCTTACGGCATTGACATCGGCGCCCGCTTCCAGCAAAAGCGAAAACTGCGCCGTTTGACCGGCTTCCGCCATCTGGTAGAGCAAATAGGAGTTGGCATTGTTGCCGTAGTTCTCATTGACATCCGCCCCGGAAGCGATAAACATGCTCAGCGTTGTCAAACTCATCGCCCGAAA
>JBPCWZ010000086.1:0-18674 GCA_051009015.1 Gammaproteobacteria bacterium
AGCACGGGGCAACGCCCCGTGAATCGGCATTATTAAACAAACAAGCCCTGAAAGGGCGACCGAAAACAATGGCGGCGATTTGTCATAACCGGCGGTGATGATAAAAGGGGGCGGGGGATTGATGCTATTGTATTGATGGTTTTTGCCGGGCTTTGCCCTGCAAAAGAATGGGACGCCCCTTCAGGGCTTGATTAAATTGAAATGCCGTCACGGGGCGTTGCCCCGTGCTATGAACAGGACGCCCTTACAGGGCTTTAACATCGTCATTCCCGCAAAAGCGGGAATCTCCTTTTGCCGGATTCGTCAATTCCGGCGGGATTGTATTAGAATATCGGTAAATTTTCAACGGACGACATGACAATGCAAGCAATTCGCACCTTTCTCGCCGCCGCCATTTTGGCGGGGCTTTTCGCCATCGGCGGGGCGGCTTTCGCTGACAGCCATGTCTCGCCTTTGCATAAGGCGATGTACATAGGCGATATCGCCGAAGTCAAACGCCTGATTGGCGGCGGGGCGGATATTGATGCAAAAGACAAAGATGGCGATACGCCCTTGCATGCTGCGTCATTGTTAGGTCTAACCGAAAGCGCGCTTGTCCTTGTCAAAGCGGGGGCAGATATCGGGGCAAAAGATAACTATGGCAAGACGCCTCTGCATAATGCGGCATATCGCGGTCAAACCGAAACCGCACTTGCCCTTGTCAAAGCGGGGGCGGATATTGGGGCAAAATCTAACGATGGCTGGACGCCTTTGCACCTTACGGCAGGGTTTGGTCAAACCGAAACTGCGCTTGCCCTCGTCAAAGCAGGGGCGAATTTGCATGCCCGCGACAATGACGGAAAAACGCCGTTGGATGTTGCCATACAAAATCACGGCAAAGACAACGAAATAGCGCGATTGTTGCTTGAAAACGAAAGCACTTGGCAAAAAGCAAAAAAATGGCTATTCGGCGACTAATTGCCATCTGTCGCTTTCCTGCCCGATGAAGTAATGGCGGCGGTTTATGGATTCCCGCTTGCGCGGGAATGACGGGATAGGCGGGAATGACGAAAGGGAAAATGTGCGGTAGAATTCACATTGATGGACGGGCATAACATTATTCCGCTGGCAAACCTGCGCATGACCGATGTCGGGCGGGTTGGCGGCAAGAATGCTTCGCTCGGCGAGATGATATCCGCCCTTTCGCAAAGCGGCGTGCGGGTGCCCGGCGGCTTTGCCACTACCGCGGAAGCATACCGCCGTTTTGTTGCCAAAAGCGGCATAGCGGATATCATCGCCAAAACATTGGCACAAACCGATGCCGAAGATACCGCCGCCCTTGCCAAAGCGGGCGCGGATATTCGCAACCTTTTTATGAACGCCCCCCTGCCGGATGATTTGCGCGATGATATCGCAAACGCTTATCTGCAACTTGGCGACAATGCCGCCGTTGCCGTGCGTTCTTCGGCGACGGCGGAAGATATGCCGGATGCGTCTTTTGCCGGTCAGCAGGATTCTTTTCTTAATGTGCGCGGTGTTGATGAAGTGTTGCTTTCGGTGCGGCTGGTTTTTGCTTCCTTGTATAACGACCGCGCCATTTCATACCGCCGACACCGCGGCTATGCCGATGCCGATATTGCAATGTCCGCCGGTGTGCAGTTGATGGTGCGCAGTGATTTGGCGGCGAGCGGGGTAATGTTTACGCTGGATACCGAATCGGGTTTTGACGGCGTTGTTTTTTTGACGGCATCTTACGGGCTGGGCGAATGTGTTGTGCAAGGCGCGGTGAATCCGGATGAGTTTTATGTCCACAAACCCGCGATAGGCAAACACAAGCAACCTATCATCCGCCGCCGTTTGGGCGACAAAGCGCAAAAGATGATAGTTGCCGAAGGCGGGGGCGTGAAAACTATCGCCGTCGCCGAAGAAGAAAGGCGGCGGTTTTGTTTGGATGATGACGATATTATTACATTGGCGACTTATGCCATCGCCATAGAAAAGCATTACGGGCGGGGGATGGATATTGAATGGGGCAAGGATGGCGAAAGCGGCGATATCCACATTTTGCAAGCGCGCCCCGAAACCGTCAAATCGCGCGCCGGTGATGAAATGATGCGCTATCGTTTGTTGAAAGCGGGCAAGCCGCTCGCCGAAGGCAGGGCTATCGGGCAAAAGATAGGCGCGGGCGTGGCAAGAGTGATAGCCGATGCTTCGCAGATGTCGCTTGTGCGGCGCGGCGATGTATTAATAACGGATATGACCGACCCCGATTGGGAGCCGGTAATGCAAAAAGCCGCCGCCATAGCGACAAGGCGCGGCGGCCGCACTTGTCATGCGGCGATTATCGCCCGCGAGTTGGGCGTCCCCGCGCTTGTCGGTTGCGGCGGCAGTTTGGATAATGTCGCGGATGGCGCGATGGTGACTGTGTCTTGTGCCGAGGGCGATACCGGTTATGTTTATGAAGGCGAAGCCGAGTTTGCCCGCGAGAGTATCGCGGCGGAAGATGCGGCAGGGGCGGGCGAGTTGCCGGTCAAACTGCAGTTGAATGTGGCAAATCCGGATATGGCATTTTCGTTTTCGCGTTTGCCTTCGGATGGCGTGGGTTTGGCGCGGCTGGAGTTTATTATTAATCGCGGCGTGGGTTTTCATCCCCGCTGTGCTTTGGATTATGCGCACTTGCCGGCGGATATTAAAGCGCGGGTGTCGGAAATGTCTGCCGGTTATGAATCGCCATTGGAATGTTATGTCGGCAAAATAGCCGAAGGCGCGGCGACCATTGCCGCGGCTTTTGCCCCGCGTCCGGTAATCGTCCGCTTGTCGGATTTTAAATCAAACGAATACGCCGGTTTGGTTGGCGGCGCGTTGTTTGAGCCGCCGGAGGAAAACCCGATGCTTGGTTTTCGCGGCGCGGGGCGTTATGTTGCCGATTCTTTTCGCGAATGTTTTGCATTGGAATGCCGCGCGCTTTTGGAGGTGCGCGAGAAGATGGGATTGGATAATATCTGGCTGATGGTGCCTTTTGTGCGCACTCCGCAACAGGCGGATGCGGTGCTTGCCTTGATGGCACAAAACGGCATTAAGCGCGCGGATTGGAAGATTGTAATGATGTGCGAAGTGCCGTCCAATGTCATATTGGCGGATGAGTTTTTACGCCGTTTTGACGGCTTTTCCATAGGGTCCAATGATTTGACACAACTAACGCTGGCATTGGACAGGGATTCGGAATTAGTCGCCGATGCCTTTGACGAGCGCGACCCGGCGGTCAAGGAGATGATATCCCGCGCCATTGCCGCTTGTCGGGCGCAGGGCAAATATGTCGGCATTTGCGGGCAGGCGCCATCCGACCATCCGGAGTTTGCCGGCTGGCTGGTATCGCAGGGCATTAGCGCCATATCGCTAAATCCGGACGCCCTGGCGCAGACGCGCATCGGTTTGGCAAAAGCCGCCGCCGGTGTTTGATGATACGCCGGGAGGATAACAACCGCATCGCCGTCATCGGCTCTTTTGCGCTGGCGTTGTGGCAGGTTTTGGCGACGCCGGTTTTTGCCTTTGTTGCGCTTGTCGTGTCGCCTTTGCCGCCGCTTGTGCGTTATGCGATTATCGCAAAATGGTCGGCGGGGGTTATCTTCTTCGCCCGCCTGTTTTGCGGCATTAACTATCGCGTCATAGGGCGGGAGAATATTCCGGCAACGCCATGCATTTTCTTTTCGCGGCATGAATCAACATGGGAAACTTTGGCTTTTCAACATATCCTGCCGCCGCAGGCGATAGTATTGCGGCGCAGTTTGCTGTCCATTCCCTTTTTCGGCTGGGGCTTGCGGCAGATGAGCCCGATAGCGATAGACAGAGAGAGCGGCGCGGCGGCTTTGAAGTTAATGTTGCGTCAGGGGCGCGAGCGTTTGCGCGAAGGGTTTTGCATTGTCATATTCCCCGAAGGGACGAGATTACCCCCGGGCGAGACGCGCCCTTACCGAAAAGGCGGCGCATGGCTGGCGGAAAAGTTATCGGCGCCGGTTGTGCCGGTAGCACTGGACAGCGGAAAGTGCTGGCGGAAGAATGCCTTTTTCAAGCGGCGCGGTTTGATAACAGTGCGCATTGGCGAGCCGATACCGCCGGATGAAGCGGATATCAATGCGCGCGTGCAAAGTTGGATGAAAACGGCGTTATAATCGCGATATGGCGTATATCGTTTTGGAAAGTTGCATTCGGTGCAAATACACCGACTGCGTGGAAGTGTGCCCGGTGGATTGTTTTCACGAGGGTCCCAATATGCTGGTGATTGACCCGGAGGAGTGCATTGATTGTTCTTTGTGCGTGCCGGAATGTCCGGTGGATGCCATTGTCGCCGAAGACGATGTCCCAAGCGGCAAAGAGGAGATGGTAAAACTCAACCGCGACCTTGCCGAACAATGGCCCGTGATAGTGGAACGCAAAGACCCGCCGCCGGACGCCGATGACTGGAAAGACAAACCCGAAAAACGCCAGCACCTTGAAAAATAACGCGCCTTTCGCCGCCGAAGTGGAAAGCGCGGCGCGGGCGTTGATAAAGCGCGGCGGCGATGTTTTATGTTTGTGCGCCGATGACGATGCGGCGGCAATGTTGCGCCGCGCCGTTGCCAAAATGACTATTTCGCCGGTGCCTTTGCCTGTCATATCGTGGCAGCGGTTATCCGCCGCCGCCGATTCTTTGCCGGATAATATGCCGCCGCAAAAAATAGCCGAAGTTTCCGCCCTGTTGCCATTATCGGGCGGCAGATGGCAGATGAATGCCGCCATTTACGCACACTTGTCGGCAACACAACAGGAAAGCGGCGGGATGCGGCTGGCGGATTCTCTGGCGCAGTTATTTGAAGAAATGGGCGAATGCGGGGTTTATGACAACTCGGCAACCGCAGCCCTCGCCGCAGACGGCGTTTATGACAACTTCTTATACGAAGCAAAACTGCTTGACGATATCCGTAATGCCCTTGCCAAAAAAGGCGGCGGCAAGCGGCTTATGACAATAGCGGCGGCGCTTGATAAACCGCTGCTTTTTGTATGCACAAATGCCCGCCCGCCGACTCCGATGCAGCAGAAGTTTATAGATACCGCCGCGAATGCCGAAGTATTCTACGGCGAACTACCGGCGGAACAAAAACACCTGCGCGCCGCACTATCGGCAGACGGCGCATCGGAGCAGTTTGATATCGGCATCCGCAAATGCGATTATTATTGCGCCTTATCCGTTGCCGATGCCGCCCGCGCCGCCCTTGCCGCCGTGCATACTTGTTTGGCAAAGCAAAAAACAAGCAACAATAAAAAAACAGCCATAGTTGTTTATGACCGCTTGCTGGCGCGCCGTTTGCGGGCATTGGCGGAAGCCGACAACATTTTGATAGCAGACCGCGCAGGTTGGCGGGCGGCGACTCTTTCGTGCGGCGCGGCACTTGGCGCGGCGGCGGCGGCGGTCGCAAGGGAGTTTGATATCAATGATGCCGAACTATTGTTGCAGCCGCCGTTTTGGCAATCGCTAACAGACGAGCGGCACGATGCAATGATGGAAGAATGGCGAATAATGATGGAAAAAGCCAAAACCCTGCCCGGCAGTTGGGCGGAAGTCAGCGCATTGGCAAGCGAAGGCGGCGTTTTGCGACCGGCGGCGCATCATTTTGCCATTGGCGCGCGCGGGAAGATGACAGCGGGCGAATGGCTGGCTTTTTTGCGCGATGCTTTTGCGCCATTACTGGAAGGTTATGACGAAGACAGCGCGGCGATGGAGATGTTTGCCCGTTTGCAAACAGCGGGCGGCGACAATCATTTTCGCGCCGGAGAGTTTTGCGCATGGCTGGGTTTGTTTTTGCGCGGCAGTCATATTTCCGGCGATGACATTGACAGCCCGATAGTATTCATCCCGCCAAACAGCGCGGCGGCGGAGTTTGACGATGTAATACTGCTGGGCGCGAACGACAAAACCCTGCCCGCCCCGCCCGACGGCATTTTTGGCGAGCGTTTGCGCGCCGCAATGGGTTTGCCGTCCCGCCGCGAGTTGATGGCGCGGCAGCGGGATGATTTTTGCCGGTTGATAGCGCGGCGGCAGAGCATAACGGCGATATGGCACGACGAAGACGGCGACAACCCGCAAGACCCCGCCCAAAGCGCGCAAAGCCCCTTTTTGGCGTTATATGCCAAAGAAGTCATCCGTTGCGGCGGCAAAGTAAAAATGCTCCCCCCGCCCGCCGATATGTCGCAAACTTTCGCGGCGGACATAACCCCCCCGCAGCGGGCGGCGGCGATAGTGCGATATATCCCAAAGACCATCGGCGTCAAAGAAGCGGAAACCTTAATGCGCTGCCCCTACCGCTTTTTCACCCGCGCCATTTTGCGCCTGCGCGACAAGCGGGCGGAAGCCGAGTTATCGCCGGTATTGGAGGGCGAGATACTGCATTCCGCTTTGCAGTTATGGGCGGCGGGCGATGGCGATATGGACGATATGAAAGGATGGCGCGCGGCATTATCGGCGGCAATGGCAAAAAAACACCGCCCGCGCATGATGATAAGCGCGAGTTATTGGCTGGCAAACAGCGGCGCATTATTAAGATGGCAGGCGGAGCGCAAAGCCCAAGGATGGCAAATAGCGGCATGCGAAGAAAAAGTGCAAACCTTCCTGCCGCTGGAATCATCTTTGGCGGATGGCATAACCCTGCGCGGGCGCATAGACAGGCGCGACACCTGCGGCGAAAAAACCGCCCTGATAGATTACAAACGCCGCAAAAACCCGAAAAACCCGGCAAGCGGCGAAGACCCGCAACTGCCGCTTTATGCCTTCTTGTCCGGTTGTCCGGATGCCGAGTTAATCATCTGCCAGCCGGTTAGCAAAGGGCAGGCGGGAATGAAACCAATGACGGCAAATGTCCGCCGCATAATCGCCCGCCTGCGCACCATAGCAAAACAAGCGGCAAACGGCGCCCCCCTGCCGGCAAACGGCGCAGCCGACATCTGCAAAACCTGCGAATCCCGCCGCCTGTGCCGAAAAGACCACTTGCAATAACCCCGTCATTCCCGCCCACTCCGTCAAACCGCCCAAAAACCCCAAAAAACCCAAAAATCGCATTAAAAACAAAAAAATTGACAAAAAGCATTGACATCGGCATTTTTATGTGTATAATATGCCGCCAACGGAGGTTGTGCTGAATATGACAATACGAGAAAAATCCGGAATGCCCGTTCGCGGGCGTCAATGGCGTCCGGTCGCTTGCGCTTTCGCCCTTGCCACTTTGGCGGCGGCGATGGTAGCGGGCGGCGCGGAGAAACCGGCGGGCATTCCGGCGGCGCAATCGCAAAGCGCGGCAAGCCCCGCCGCCGCCTTCACCCTGACCGACTATCACCTCTGGCGCGACAACATCGCCCAACCGGCAAATGACTCCGTCATAAATGACTCCGTCATTCCCGCATCTTTGTCAAATGACAACTTGCGCGAAAGCGCAAACGGCGGCGAAGCCGCCGCATTTGACAAACCCCTGAGCGCGCAAAGCGCACTCGTGCACAACACAGCGGCAAACAACGGCATTTTGCGCACCTTCCTGATAGACACCGCCAACACCGGCGGCGGCGATGCCTTTGCCAACTTCTACCAAAACGCACAAATCAACCTGTTTTCATCTTTGGAAGACCATCTGGCGCGGCGCGGCGAACAGGCACTGCTTACAAACTTCTCCGCCATCAAAAAAGCCCAGATTAACCTGCAAACCGAACTCGGCAACAGAAAAGCAAACCTCGGCATAAACATCATCGGCGCGCTCGCCGCGAATGAAACAAACGCCATCGGCTGGCAAATCCGCGCTTATGGCACGGAAGACAGCGGCAAGGGTTTCAACACCGGCTTGTTCCTCCGCCACAAAACCGCCGAAGAATCCATCATCGGCATAAACGCCTTTTTGGATTACGAAAGAGTGGAATTAAACAACCAGCCGTTCAACTTCCTCCGCTATTCCATCGGCGGCGAAGTCCGTCATGAATTGGCATCTTTCGCGGCAAACTACTACCTGCCGATATCAAGCGACAAAGGCGGCGTCAATAACGCCACCTATTTCACCCGCGAGGGCTATGACGGCAAAGTCCGCATTGCAATTCCCAAGGTAAGTTTTCTGCAAGCGGCGGTGGACTATTACAACTTTGAAGGCAAAGGCACGGCGGCGGAACAAAAAGGCATTCGCTACGGCGCGGAGGCGCATTTTTTGCCGGGCTTGCGCGTGGGCATTCTTTACGACAAGGAAGACAAACAACTGGGCGGCGAGATATCCTACGCCCACACCATTGGCGAATCCCCCCAATCGCAACATTCCGCCGATGCGGCGCCGTTTGCTCCGGATTTTTTCGCCCCCGTATGGCGCGAGCATTCGCAGCGCATAGCGGAGAACAGCGGCGCTATCGTCATCAACACAACTTTCTTCTCCGATGCCATCAATCCCGCCACGGTGGCGGTTTTGGCGGCGGGCGTTGGCGATTTGGCGGCGGGAGTGGATTATTCTTTTGCCGCATCGGGTCCCAACTTCACGCTATCGTCCAATATATTGCTGTTTCGCTTTCCCCAGCAGGTCAATCAAAGGGCGTATCAGGGCGATATGGCAACGGTCGTCGCCAGCGACAACAACGGCGAATCCCCGTTGTTAACCATGTTTTTCAGGATAACGGCGATACCGCCGATGACAGCAAGATTTAATTACGAAAGTCGCGGTTTTGTCTCCGGTGCCGGCGAAACCCGGGTATCAGTCGGCAATGTCCATCGCGTTTTCGGCGGCTTGCCTCCCTACAACTACGAGTTAGTGGCGGGTGCCGGTTCGCAAGTTTTCAACATCACCGCCACCAATTCGGTAGTAGCGGTTATCCCCGCGGGCAATCCGGTTCCGGCGACATTTCCGCCCACGACGCGCCCCACACCGGGAACGATAAGGATAAATGACTCATCGCCGCTAACGCCGCCGATTGAAGTGGCATTTGCGGTTGACGCTTCCTCCCCCATCAGCGTGAGCGTTGAATACAGACACAACGCGCCTTATACGGTTGGCGCGAACTATTTTGGTACTGATCCCATTTACATCCATACTTCCGGCGGCAGACCGGTAAGCGGCGAGGGTGACCGGTTAAGAGATGGTTACTATGTGACTTACGACTTTATAAACCGTAATTACAGGACCTTCATTGATTTTATTCTCCGGAATCAAGGCCGTCCCCACGGCATAGGGTCGTTTAGAAACAATGTGCTTACTGCGGGCACGATAACCCTCTTCGTGCGGGTAGACGACGACAGCAACATAGGCGGCAGAAACGCAGTCCAACCCGACGACCTAACCCCCCCAGTCCAAATAACAGCCCTGCTAACAGTAGTAGCCGCCCAACCATAACCCCCCCGTCATTCCCGCAAAAGCGCGCCCTGCATTATTTTTTTGTCCGCCCTCGCCAAAAAAACAAAGTTTTTCCGTAAAATCGGAGCAATTTTGTGGTTAAATAGCGGATACACAAACGCACCCAAAAGGTGTTAATCCCCCCGGGGTCCATACTAACGCGAGTTGGTGTGCACGCTGGGGTCTTTCTTTTTTTGAGCAGTGAACAAACCGCCGCCCGTGTCATTCCCGCCCCTTCCCGTCATTCCCGCGAAAGCGGGAATCCACCGCCGCAAAGCGGCGCATTATTAAAGCCCTGTAAGGGCGCCATTCTTTTCGCCAAAGGCGAAAAGAATGCATAGCACGGGGCAACGCCCCGTGAGTCGGCATTTCAATTAATCAAGCCCTGTAAGGGCGACCCCGTCAATTGGTATCGGTATTTTTGCCGGGCTTTGCCCTGCAAAAGAACGGGACGCCCTTACAGGGCTATATTCATAATAATGCCGATTCACAGGGCGGCGCGCTTTCGCGCTTTGCCCTGTGCTAAGCATTCTTTTGCCATCGCAAAAGAATGGCGCCCTTACAGGGCTTTTATAACGCGCCGCTTTGCGGCGATGATTTGGGAGATTCCCGCTTGCGCGGGAATGACGGAAAAAAGGGAATGACGAAAGGGGCGGGAGTTATGAAAATCCCTTTACAGATAAAACACCCGCCCCGCTTTCAATATTTCGGCGCGTTTGCCGAAATGCGCGCGGATTTGCGCGCAAACTTTGGCATAATAGCGCGGCTTGATATGGCAGCACAATAACTTCCAACTTTGCGGCAGGCGCGCGACAAGTTCGGCGAGCATCGCCGGAGTCAAATGCCCCGAATCAATGGCGACTTTTTCCATTTCATCGGGGAAGGAAGTTTCTATTACCATGCGGCGGATGCGCCGTTTTCTTGCCAGCCACTTCCACACTGCTTCATCGGCTTTGCCCAGGTCGGTCATTATCGGCAGCGTCTCCCGCTCGCCATGCAGACAAAAGCCCAAAGTCGGCACCGTATGCACAACCGGAAAAGGCGACAACTTCACCCCGCCGACCGTCATCGGCGAAAGCATTTTGCCTATCGGAAAAAACTGTATCATCGGCTTGCCATTAATAACAATCCGCTCCATATCGGGCCAGATGGCATTATTAAAAATGCCCGCGCGCAGCGCATCCGCCGTTTCGCTCTGGCAATAAACGCGCAATGACCCCGCATCCGCGCCGCGGTTGTCGGCAAGAAAACACAATGCCGCCGTGTGGTCCAGATGACTGTGCGACAAGACAATGTCGTTTATCGCGTTTTGCGGCGGCAAGCCGAATGCGCCGGTGCCGGCATCCAGCAAAACGCGGTCATTAATTAAGACGGCGGTGGTGTCGTAGCCGGATGCCACACCGCCGCTTGCGCCGAGTATTTTTACTTTCATCATCGTTATTTGTTGTCAAAGGTGGTAACGCCGTCCCAATGACGGGGCGACGATTTTAACAGGGAGTTTATCCTTTTGCCGTAAAAAATACTCAGCGCATCTTCGGGCATGGCGCGCTCGTATTCGTGCAGCAAATCCAGCGCCAGCGAAAAATCGCCGCCTTCGTAAGCGGCGCGCATTTTGCCGAAAACGGCAAGCGCGCTAACGACGGTATCCGGCACATCGCCCCTTCGCCCCACCGGCTCGTATATCATAATCGCCTGTTCGCGCCCCTTGACGCGCACTTTGTCAACGGCGCGAAAGACAAAAGCATCGCCGCACTGCTCTTTGGTGCTTTCGGTCGCCAGTATCGGCACGCCGTAATGTTTTGTCAGACCTTCGGCGCGCGATGAGACATTGACAGTATCGCCGACCGCCGTGTAGGCGATGCGAAACTCCGAGCCCATATTGCCGACATTGACAACGCCGGTGCTAATGCCGATGCCAAGGCGCATCGGGCTGCGCCCGGCTTTTTCTTCGGCATCCGACAACTCCATAATGGCGCGGCGCAAGCCGAGCGCCGCCGATACTGCGTTTTTGGCGTGATTTTTGTCGGCGAGCGGCGCATTCCAAAAAGCCATTACCGCATCGCCGATAAACTTGTCGACCGTGCCGCCGTTTTGATATATCACCCGCGTTTGCGCCGTCAGCATTTTGTTCATCAAAGACGCCAACTCTTTCGGCGTCAGTTTTTCGGCGATGGTGGTGAAGTTGCGTATGTCGGAAAACAAAACCGACACCTCGCGGCTTTCGCTTTCCATGTTGACCGCCTTGTCCATCTGCTTCGCCAACTCCGGCGGCACATACTGGCTGAAAGTGCTTCGCAATCTCCTCCCCTTGACGGATTCAAAAACAAAATACGACAGAATATTTACCACCGCCATCCCGCCAAAAACAATCATCAGCGGCGCCATGCGAAACACTTCGCCATATTCCTGCCACTGCTGCAAAACAAAATACCCTCCCCCGCCAGCCAAACCGCCCGCCAGCAAAAAAGACAACACGGGACCGGCAAAAACCGACGCCACAGCCAGCACCGCCGCCGCCAGCGCAAGCAATGCCAACTCGGTCAGGCGCGTTGATTGTTTGCGAAACAAAGTATCGCCGCGCCGCGCCGCATCAACCTGCCATGCGACAATCTCGGCAAGCGGCATCCGGGCATTGACCGCAGTCGGATATACACTGCGCGGCAAACCGGCGGAAGAGCCGATAATGGCAAGTTTGCCGTCCAGATATTCCTTCGGCGCATCGCCCCGGATGACGTCGCCGGCGGGAATATAACGAAAAGCCGCGCTTTCGTAGGCGTCAAAATTCAACTGCCCGCCGGTATTGCCAAAACGAAGCAGCATTGTCGCATCGGCGTCAATTTCAAAAGTATAACGATTCGTCCGCAACCTTTCCGCTTTGCCATGCACATCCTGATGCAAAACCAAAGGCGACCCTTTGCCGACAACCAAGCCGTAAGTCGCCTCGCGGGACATGTCTTCATGCAAAACCAAAGATGCTTCGCCGGCATTGTCATGGCGCATTAGCGCAATTGCAAGCGATTCATAACGCGCGCCTTCGTGCAAAACAACCGCCGGAGCGCGGCGGACAATGCCGTCTATCTTGTCAACTTCAACATTAAGATGACCGCCGCCGGCTGCGGAATCATTCAGTTGCGCAATGTTGCCGTCATAACCGCTCATGCGCAAAAACCCGCCCGTCGCCCATCTCGCCCTTGACCCGTCCATCGGCAAAGGCGGATTGCTCGGCGCGTATAATCTGCTCGCAACCGGCAGCGATGCTTCGGCATGCCCGCCGCCGTCAAAGGCATAACCCAAAAGCACCGCCCGCCCGCGCAGCGATTCGGCAAACAATGCATCATAATCAAACTGCCCGGCGATAGTATCCAGCCGCATGGTAAGTTGTTGCCGCGCTTTTTTGCCAATGTCGCCTTCCGCCAGCAACTCGTCCCTGACCGACCCCAGCGCGACAACCGCATCATCGTTTTCCAGCGGGAAGGGAAAAGTAAAACCGGCAGCCCGCACATTGTAATAATCAAAAAGTTGCCGCGTCATATCTCCCAGCGTATCGCGCCGCCACGGCCATCCGCCCAAAGCGCGCAAACTGCCGCTGTCTATGTCAATGATGACGATATCATCATTTTTGCGCCGCGCCGACTCGGCATCGCGCAAGATGCGCCAATCAAAAGTAATCTTTTCCAGCCGGTCAACCAAGCCCGCCGTGTGCTCGCCATAATCCGCACTCGCCGCCACAAACATCGCGGCGACCAGAAAGTTGAAAAGCAAGTGATCGGTTATGCCTTTGTATTTTGCCAGCATTTTTTTCGCCGTATATTCCGCCGCGTTATTCTACCGCCCGATATGACCGATTTGCCCGGACAACGCATCCGCCGCCGCTTTCGCCGCCGATGCGCGGCGCGCTTCGGTCATAATGCGCACGACATCTTCGGTTCCCGAAAGACGGACGACAACCCGCCCGCCGTCGCCCAAACCTGCAAGCACTTCCGGCTTTGCCTTTTTCAGTATCATCATCGCCCGCTTGCGGTCTTTGACTTTTATATCGCGGCGGCTTTGCGGCATCGGGCGATAATCGCGCAGCATTTCCGACAATGGTTTGTCCGCCGCCGCCGCCGCCAAAACACGCAAGGCGGTTATCAAACCATCGCCGGTATTATGCACCTGCGGCAGGATAATATGCCCTGCCGGCTCGCCCCCCAACTGCCAGCGAAAACGGCGCAAGGCGGCAATGACATGCTTATCGCCGACATCGCAGCGAAAGAAACCAATGCCGCGCCGCCGCACATATTCTTCCAATGCGCCATTTGACAACACCGTGCCAACAACGCCATCAACTTGTTGTTTTTTCGTCAGCATATCATTCAGCAACAAATACAACAACGCATCGCCATCGTGTATTTTGCCTTTTTCGTCCATCAATATCAGCCGGTCGCCGTCGCCGTCCAAAGCCAAACCTGCGGCGGCGCCGTGTTTGCGCACCAAAGCCGCCGCCGCCGCCGGTGCCATCGCCCCGCATTGTTTGTTGATATTAAACCCGTCCGGCTTGTCGCCAACGGCTATCACTTCCGCGCCAAGTTCGTGCAAGACCGGAGGGGCGACATGATATGCCGCGCCGTTGGCACAATCAACAACAACGCGCAAACCGCGCAAGTTCAAATGCGGGGGGAAAGCGCGCTTGCAAAACTCAATATAACGCCCCGCGGCATCCGGCAATCTTTCCGCGTGCCCCGGCTCGCCGTCAAAAGCCAGCGGCGCGGTGTTTGTCATTTGCCGTTCTATCTCGCGCTCGGCATCCGCCGCTATCTTTGCGCCGTCGCCGCCGAAAAACTTAATACCATTGTCATCGTGCGGGTTGTGCGATGCGCTGATGACAACTCCGGCGTCAAGGCGCAAAGTTTGCGTCAGATACGACACCGCCGAAGTCGGCAAAGGACCGGTCAGAAAAGTTTTCACACCGGCGGCGGCAAAGCCGGCTTCCAATGCCGCTTCAATCATATAGCCCGAGCGGCGCGTATCCTTGCCGATGAGAACGCCCGCCCCGCCCCCGGCAGCCAAAACCCTGCCGGAGACAAAACCCAAACGCACCAGAATATCCGGCGTCATCGGCGCAATGCCGACTTTGCCGCGGATGCCGTCCGTGCCGAAGTATCTTTTAGTTGCCATCTTCGCATTCCAAAACGGAGGCGACCGCCAATGCCGCTTTTGTCGCCGCGACATTATGCACGCGAAAGATATTCGCCGCCCGGCGGGCATATAACAAGGTAGCCAAAACCGCGCTAATGCCATCCCGCTTTTTGGCATCCGGCTCAATCTCCGCAAACAACGATTTGCGCGATGCGCCGATGAGAATCGGCAAACCTTCGCCAATCATCGCCGGAAGTTCGCGCAACATCCGCCAGTTTTGCGCCGGAGTTTTGCCAAAGCCAATGCCCGGGTCGGCGCACAGGCGCGCTTTGTCAATGCCGTCATCAACAAGCATCCGCGCCCGCCGCCGCAAAAAGCCGCCGACCTGCGCGGCGACATCTTCATAACCTGTCATCGTTTGCATTGTTTGCGGGCTGCCGCGCATGTGCATAATGATAACGCCGCAATCGCTATCCGCCGCAATGGCGCGCGATTTTTCATCGCCCATTCCGCCGATATCGTTGATAACAGACGCCCCCGCCGCCAAAGCAGCGCGCATCACTTCCGGCTTTTGCGTATCGGCGGAAACAACAATACCCCGCGCCGCAAGCCGCTCAATCACCGGCAGAATGCGCTTTTTTTCCTCTTCCGCCGATACCACCGCCGCACCGGGTCTTGTTGATTCTCCGCCGACATCCACAATCGCCGCGCCTTCATCGGCAAAAAGCAAACCCCGCCGCACGGCATCATCCGCCGATGCATAACTGCCGCCATCCGAAAAAGAATCCGGCGTTGTATTAACAATGCCCATTATCAACGGCGCATGCAAATCAAAACAAACAGCCCCGCACCGCCAAAAACCCCCGCCTTCGCTTCCGCCGCTTTCACTCCGCCGCCCGGTCATTTCGCCGCCTTCTTCGCCCGCTTGTCCCGGCGGAATAGTTCATCGCGGCGAATTCCCGCCTTGCGCATGCAATAACTGAGCGTGCCTTGTTTTAACTCGCGATGGTCGGGCACGACAACGGGGACATCCAAATGCCCGGCGACATATCGCATATGACTTCCTTCCCGTCCGGCATAACGAAACCCTTTGCTTTCCAGTATTTTGGCAAACGCCTTTCCGCTGATGACCGGGCGTTTAGGCGGCATTGCTAAGCCGCCGATAACCGGCGGCAAGCGGAAAGCGGGCGGGAAAGGAAAACGATTTGCGCCAGTTGCCGGCGGTTGTTTTGGCGCGCCCGGGCGGCTGCTTCTTGCCCGCAAACTGAAACCCGCATTCCAGCAGCACTTTGTTGAGAGTGCCCATCTCATAGCACCCTTCCAAAAAGCACTGCGTTGCTTCAATGATATTTTTTTTCGCCTCGGCGATGGTGTCGCCCTGGGAGCAAACATCCAAAGCCGGGCAATAAACAACATAACCCCCCGCCGCATCTTCGCGGATAAACGCCATCAGCCGCATTTGCAGCAAAGCAAACTCGCGGCTTTCGCCATCGCCTTTTGCGGAAGTGTTTTGCATAACCCCCTTATTCTACCCCAGCCGCCGCAAACAACATCGGGCGAATTGTTGTTGCCGCTTATGCATCCTGCGGTAATGACAGCATTATGGCGGCGGTTTTTTGCCTTATGTCAAATGATAATGTCCGACAAATCGCGGGTTTCGCCCGGTTGTAAGACGGCGAACTCGGCGGCGGATAATCCCGCTTGTTGCATTGCCATTTGCAGTTTTTGCGGCGGCTCGTCCATTGGCTCGTCGGTTAGTTGAAAAGTCCCCCAGTGGCTGGCGATGGCAAAGCGGGCGCCGATATCTTGGAAAATGCGCACCGATTCTTGCGGGTTAATGTGCGCTTCTTTCATAAACCATCTTGGCTCGTAAGCACCGATGGGAATGATGGCAAAATCCGTTTTGCCGTATTTGGCGCGAATGTCGGCAAAATCTTGCGAATAGCCGGTATCGCCGACAAACAATGCGCTCAACTTTGGCGATTGAATGCGCCATGCCGCCCACAAAGTTTCGTTTCTGTCCCACGGCAGGCGCGAACTCCAATGCTGACACGGCACAGCAGTAAAAGTCAAACCGCCAAATCGGGCAGATTGATGCCAGTCCAACTCGCGGACATTTGCCGAATGAATACCCATCGCGCGCAACCTTTTGCCGACGCCGAGCGGGGCAAAAAACTGCGGCTGCTTCGGCAGTTTTGCCAAAGCGCGAATAGTGCGCGAATCCAAATGGTCATAATGATTATGCGAAAGAACAACAATATCAACCGGCGGCAATGCCTCCAAAGCAAAGCCCGGCGGAGTCGTCCTTTTTGGTCCCAAAAAAGACACCGGCGATGCGCGATTGGAAAAATGCGGGTCGGTGAGAATAGTGACGCCGTCAAGTTGCAAAAACACCGTCGCATGCCCTATCCAGGTCGCGGCATTTTGTTTATCGGGCAACAATGCGGCATCGCGCTTGTCATAAAGCGGAAAAGACAAAGGCGGATGCCCCGGCGCTTCCCGCCGCCATTTTGCCAATGCGCCCGCCGGTTTGTTGATGGGCGCGATATAGTTATTGCCAAAAGTCCCGTCCGCCAGATGATGCGCGGGCGGTTTTGGAGAATGCGCGGAAGCGTTTGCCCCCTGCGGTTTCGCACCCGAAGAATCCGCCAAATGCTTATCCGCCGCACTTGCAACATCCCCCCGCCCGACTTTCGCCGCCATCAAAAACGGCGCAGCCAAAAGCCCCATCAACGCCTTAACAACCCGCCGCCGCCTCTTGCCAACCATCATCCGCCTCCGCCCGCATTCTACACCCGCCGCCATTTTTTTGGCGGATATGGCAAAACGGGCTTTTTTGGTGTTTTGCGGCGGTTGTATCGGTTTTTGTTTGCCTTTGCACAACTTCCTGCCGCATTGATTTGACCTTAAACAGTGTGCTGACAACTCTTCGCTGCATTAGTTTTACCTTAAACAGTGCGCTGACGGCTCTTGGGCGCTTGTGCAAATGTTTTGCAAAGGGAAAAACGCCTCTCCGCTGCTTGTGCAAATGTTTTGCAAAGGGAAAAACGCCCCTCCGCTGCTTGTGCAAATGTTTTGCAAAGGGAAAAACGCCCCGAATTAGTGTAACCGTGACCTGTGCAAAGGGAAAAACGCCCCGAATTAGTGGAAAAAAAGCCCGAATTAGTGTTGTTAAAAGCAAAAACAACCTTATCAAAACCCCGCCGCCGCCGCCCGAAACGCCAAAGATGCCGTGTTTATGCGGGTTTGCGGCGGATTCTGCCCTTTCGTCATTGCCGCCGCCGCCGTCATTGTGGCAAAAGCGGGAATCTGTGGGCGGGGAGCGGATAAGCGGCGGGTTTTGCCGCCTTTGGTGTTTTGGGCGGGTTTTGTGGTAATATTGTCATCGCACTTCCTATTACAGGGAACTCGCTTGTCGGGTTTCCGTGTAATACAAAACCCGATAATTCTATCTGGAAATAACCGGAATATTTGCCCTGTGGTAGGTAGTGCAGACCCGACTTCGGTCGGAATTTTGACAATTCACACAGAGGAAAAAACAATGACAAACTACATCCGCGCCTTTTTGGTGCTTTTCTTTTTCGGCTTGTTGACCGCTTGCGGCGGCGGCGGCGGCGGCGGCAATACGGCGATGACGATGTTGCCGCCCCCGACGGTGACGATAACGCCCCGCCCGACGCTGGAAGTCACTTCGCCGGATATCGGTGCATATCACTATTTGCCGAATGACAAGGCTCAATGGCTTGTTCTTCTTTCGGTATCCGCAGAAGGAAAAGTGACTGTTCTTCAGGGAAATACTATTACCATCCGCCGACAAATGATTGCGAGTTATCAGCGCGATAGCCGGATGGACGCTTATGACACCCCCGATTTTAATCGGGCAAGTTTGCATGCGACAGGAGACCTTGTCCCTCTTGTTGAGAATGGTGCAACCGTTTACTTGACTACTGGGCAAGTAGTACCGGCATTGGAGACAAATACGGCTATTACCGCACTTTTCCAATATTGCTCTGCACCGTGGCTTCGCTCTTACATAGGGACTTTTTCGGGGGATTGTGCTGGCAGAAGCCAATTGTCATACACCCCGAATATGCCGAATGTTTTGCATGCGGCGATGGCGGATACTTTCCATCGGGGCATCGGCATCGGCGAAAGCCGCTTTGCCTTTTCGGGGCGGCACAACGGCAACGACAGGGC
>JBPCWZ010000087.1:0-11460 GCA_051009015.1 Gammaproteobacteria bacterium
CGATAATGCCGTCTCTTGCGCGTTTGGCAGTTTGCAGATGTATGCGGTTGCAAGGCGACAAATCGCTGCCGCTTTGGGCGATGCCGACTATCGGCTTGCCCGATTGCAACTCTTCGCGGGTAATGCCATAGTTAAGATAGCGCTCCAGATAAAGCGCCGTCATATCGGCGCTGTCGGCATTGTCAAACCACTCCCGACTGCGCAACCGCCGCGCCGCCGCTTTGTTCTTTTCACCGCTTGTTTTGCTTTTTGGCATAGCCGCATTATAATACGCCACATTGCGGGAATGGCAATTAATCCGTCATTTTGTTATTGTCGCCCCTCTGCGTCATTGCCGTCCCTCTTCGTCATTGCCTATTTCGTCATTCCCGCCCCTATTTCGTCATTCCCTATCATCGTCATTCCCGCGAAAGCGGGAATCTCCTAAACCATCGCCGCGAATAGCGGCGCGTTATTAAAGCCCTGTAAGGGCGGCATGGTCATAGCACGGGGCAACGCCCCGTGAATCCGGCGTATTAAACAAATAAGCCCTGAAAGGGCGACCGAAAACAATGGCGGCTAATGTCATAACGGGCGGGGGTTTGGGTTTGTGGGTTTTGCCGGGCTTTGCCCTGCAAAAGAATGGGACGCCCCTTCAGGGCTTGATACATTGAAATGTCGTCACGGGGCGTTGCCCCGTGCTGTGAACAGGACGCCCTTTCAGGGCTATGACAAAAAGGAGATTCCCGCTTTCGCGGGAATGACGGTTAATAACGCGCCGCTTTCGCGGGAATGACAGAGTGGATATTATTGGCGCGTGCGGCTGGCGGTTTTGGTTTGGGGGAGGGTTAGTTGTCCGGGGGCGCTTTTTTGGCTTATGGCGGCGAAGGCGAGTTTGGAACCCCGGCGGGGGAATGTGCGACGGCTTGATAATGCGCTTTTGGATTCTCCCATTCCAATAACGACAACCGGATGATGACGCCAGCGGCGCAAAAAATCTTCCATCATCCGCAAATCTTTTGCGCTTCTTATCCGCCCCGCTATTTTTAATATCACGCTTGGATTGCCGTTTGCTTTGTTGTTTGGCGGCAGGGTTTTGATTGCCAAAGCGTCCATTGCTTCCGGCGCATCAACGCCCGCGAAGTTGTGGCGCGAAAGGATGATTGTCTTGCCGAATGCTTGCGCGGTTTTGATAACGGCGGCGGCGTTTGATGCCGCGATTTCTATGTCGGCGGCATCGGCATATTGCAGTGCGGCTTTGAGAATAGCGTGCCGGTCTTTGTCGCTGCCGCGCCATTTGCCGCCTTCGGCGGCGCCGCGCATTGTTGCGATGGATGGCAGTTGTGAAAAATGTTTCATCAATGCCGCCGCATCTTCGGGGCGTGTTATGCCCGCCAAATCCAAACGCACTTCGGCGATTTCCAAACCCAGCGCGCGCAACTTTGCCAACTCTCCCGCTTTTGGCATCCGCCAAAAACTTGCCGCAACCCGCGCGCGGGTTTTCAATAACTTCAAGCCGCCCACCGCCGCAACAGAGATAACAAACTCGCCGCGCCAAAACCGGTTACCGGACCCGGTGCCGCCGCCAAACCGCCTTCGCATGATGCCGCCGACAAATCCCAATGTTGCCACGATGCCTTATCATCGGCAAACTCGCGCAAAAAACGCACCGCCATAATGTGGTCGGCTATGCCGTTTTCGGTGCATTGTTTGATATCGGCGGCGGGGCTTTTCAGTTCTTTGCCATAATCCGCCGGGGCGGCAAACCAATTAAAACGCTCGCCGCATTCCGCCGCCGCCGCCAAAGTCATTAACTTGTCGCTTTCGTCATCGGCAAAAAAACCGCTCATGCGCTCGCCGAGTGCAATGTGCATTGTGCCGGTCAAAGTCGCCAGTGTTATTATCTTGTCCGCCTTGTCGCGCTTTGCCGCCAATGCCAAAGTATCGGCAAGCACCATTCTCCCTTCGGCGTCGCTATGGACGATTTCCACACTCTTATTATTGGCGGCGGTAATGACTTCGTCCGGATGATAGGCGTTGTTGCTTATGACATTGTCGGCGATGGCAAGCCATGCGTTTATTTCCACCGGCAAACATTCGCGCGCCGCCGCCAAAGATGCCGCCAAAACCGCCGCCGCTCCCGCCATGTCTTTTGCCATCCCGCGCATATGGCGCGCCGGTTTGACATTGACGCCGCCGGTGTCAAAGGTTATCCCTTTGCCGATAAGGGTTATCTTTGTTTTTGCCTTTTTGGGCTTGTGCGACAGGCGCAACAAAAAAGGCGGCGATGATGACGCCCGCGCTACCGCCAAAAACAAACCGGCGTTATGTTTTTTCAGTTGCGCGGTGGAATATACTTCCGCTTTCATTCCCGCCTTCTTCGCCGCCGCCGCGGCATATCCGGCAAAACTCTCCGGCGTGAGAATATTCGGCGGCAGTTTTGTCAATACTCTTGCGATGGTGTTTGCTTCGGCGGTTATTCTTGATTCAAAAACAGGGTTAACGCGGCGGCAGCCGGCAAAAACCATCTTCGGCGCATCATCAACACCGCCCGGCAGTTTGGCAAAATAAACCAGCGCGGCATAAAACACCAAACAGGCGGGGTTGTCGGGGAGGCGGATATCAACCGCCAATGTGCTGACTTTCGGCAGCATTCCAAAGGCGGCGCGCGCGCTTTCCAAAATCGCAAAGGCATCGCTGTCCTTGTCCAACTCGCAACGGCATACCGCCGTGCCCGAAGGCAGGGTTATCGTTATCGGGGCTTTGCCGCCTTTGTTGTTTTGCGGGCGGCGTTTTTTTGCCGCGGCGGCAAACAAAGAATCATAAGGAAGTTTGTCGCCGCCGCTTGTTGTTATTTGCAACACTGCGCCAAAAGTATCATACTCCTTTTCCAAAATGCGCAGGGAAGTGCGCCACTTGACGGCGGAAGCGGCAACCGCCGCGGCGATGGCTTTGGTGTTTTGGCTTGCGGTTGTCATTGTTTTTTATTGATAGCGGACGGCGATGATTTTGTATTTAATGCCGCCGCCGTCTTCGTTGTCTTCGCTGTCTTCGTCCTGCGCGCCGCCGCCGGGTTTGACGGCGACAATGTCATCGGCGTATTTGCCTATCAATGCTTTGCCAAGCGGAGAGGCGATTGACAATAAACCGGAGTCAATGTCGGCTTCGTATTCGCCGACCAGCCGGTAAGTTTTGGTTTTGCCTTCGCCGTCGGCGATATCAACATACGCGCCGAAAATGCACCGCCCGTCCGCGCCGACCGCCGCCGGGTCTATGATTTGCGGAGATGCCAATGCGCTTTCCAATTCGCGGATGCGCTTTTCTATAAAACCCTGTCGCTCTTTTGCCGAGTGGTATTCGGCATTTTCCGACAAGTCGCCATGCGCGCGCGCTTCGCTTATCGCGCGGATTATCGCCGGGCGGTCTTTGGCTTTCAGCCGCTGCAATTCTTCCTGCAGCCGCGCATGCCCTTCTTTGGTGAGATTAACTTTCATTTGTGCCAACTTTGTAATGCGCGCGGCGGATGTTTGCCGGTTTGGGCTTCCCGCAACCCTTCCGCCGCCGCTTGCGCGCTTGCGATTGTTGTGAAGTATATCACCTTGCCGAGTAATGCCGCGCGGCGGATGGCAAAAGAATCGCGCCGCGCCGTTTGCCTGTCGCCTTCGGTATTAATGACCAAAGCCGCTTCGCCGCTGACTATCATATCAACAATGTGCGGTCTTCCTTCCTTAACTTTATTGACGGCGCGCGTTTTGATGCCCGCGTTTTGCAAAAATGCCGCCGTGCCCGCCGTTGCCGCAATGTCATAACCCATTTCATAAAACATCTTTGCCGTTTTTGCCGCCGCGCTCTTGTCGCGGTCGCAAACGCTGAATACCGCCGTGCCGCCCGATGGCATCCGCTGTATCGCTTCTTGTGCAAGCATAAAAGCCCGGGCGAAGTTGCGACCGATACCCATCGCTTCGCCGGTGGATTTCATCTCCGGACCGAGCAGAACATCAACTTCGGGGAATTTGTTGAAAGGAAAAACTGCTTCCTTGACGGCAAAATGCTTTGGCGTTTTTTCCACCGCTCCCTGTTGTTTTAGTGTCTGCCCCGCCATCGCCAGAGCGGCTATTTTTGCCACCGGCAAGCCCGCCGCTTTGGATACGAAAGGCGCAGTGCGCGAGGCGCGCGGATTAACCTCCAAAACATAAACGCCGCCGCCGCTGACGGCAAACTGCACATTCATCAAACCGACAACGCCAAGCCCGGCGGCAAGCGCGCGGGTTTGCTTTTTCAGTTCCGCGACAACCGCCGGCGATAAAGAATGCGGCGGCAGCGAACAAGCCGAATCGCCGGAATGAATGCCCGCGCGCTCTATGTGTTCCATCACGCCCGCTATCAGGCAATCGCCATCGGCATCGCGCACCGCATCAACATCCACTTCTATGGCATCGGGCAAAAACTTGTCCAGTAATATCTCGCCGCCCGGGGAAGCATCGGCGCAGTAAGATGCCAACTCGTCATCGTCATAAACCATGCGCATCGCCCGCCCGCCAAGTACATAACTCGGGCGGACAACAAGCGGATAACCGATGCGCTTTGCCGCCCGCCGCCATTTGTTGGCATCCTCGCTTGCATTTTTGCCAATGCGCACCGCCGCGTTTTGCGGCTGGCGCAAGCCCAACTTTTGCAGCAGTTTGCGAAAACGCTCGCGCGATTCGGCGCGGTCTATGGCATCCACCGAAGTGCCGATAATCGGCGCGCCGGATTCTTGCAGTGCTTTGGCAATGGCAAGCGGCGTCTGCCCGCCAAACTGCACTATCACGCCCGCCGGTTTTTCGCGGCGGATAATCTCGCCGACATCCTCCGCCGTCAAAGGTTCAAAAAACAAACGATCGGCGACATCGTAATCGGTTGATACCGTCTCCGGGTTGCAGTTAATCATTATCGTCTCAAAACCCGCCGCCTTCAATGCCATCACGCCATGGACGCAACAATAATCAAACTCTATCCCCTGCCCGATGCGGTTTGGCCCGCTGCCGAGAATAATAATCTTTTTGCCGTCGCCCGCATGCAACTCGCACTCGTCGGCATAAGTGGAATACAAATAAGCGGTGTCGGTCGGAAACTCCCCTGCGCAAGTGTCTATGCGTTTGTATACCGGGCGAATGTTTTCCTCATCGCGCCACTTTCGCACTTTTGCTTCGCCGATTCCCGCCGCCGATGCTATCTGGCTGTCGGCAAACCCCTGCCCTTTTGCCCGCCGCAAAAAAGCCGCCCTGCCGCTTTTCGCCCGCATTGTTTTCAGCATCGGCAATGCCTTGCGCGCATCAAGCAGTTTGGCTATCTCGCGCACAAACCACGGGTCAATGCCGCTCCAATCGCTGACAACTTCGGCATCAATCCCGCCCGCCAATGCCGCGGCGACATAATACAACCGCCGCGAGTTCGGCTTGCGGCACATTGCTTCCAGCGTTTCCGCATCAATGGATTCATCCGCACCGCCCAGCCAATCGCCGCCGGATTCCAAACCGCGCATGGCTTTTTGCAGCGCTTCGGCAAAAGTGCCGCCTATCGCCATTACCTCGCCGACCGAACGCATCTGTGTTGTCAATTCGTCCGGAGTCGGCGCAAACTTGGCAAAGTCAAAACGCGGCGCCTTGACGACAATATAATCCAAAGACGGCTCAAAAGACGCCGGGGTTTTTCCGGCGGTAATGTCGTTTTTTATCTCGTCCAATGTATAACCCAGCGCGAGTTTTGCCGCAACTTTGGCGATGGGAAAGCCGGTCGCCTTGGATGCCAATGCCGAAGAACGCGACACGCGCGGATTCATCTCTATTACCGCCATCTCGCCGTTTGCCGGATTTACCGCAAACTGCACATTCGCCCCGCCGGTATCCACCCCTATCTCGCGCAAAACCGCAATAGCCGCATCGCGCATTTTTTGATACTCCTTGTCGGTCAAAGTTTGCACCGGGGCGACGGTGATGGAATCGCCGGTATGCACGCCCATCGGGTCCACATTTTCAATGGAACACACTACGATGCAATTGTCGGCTTTGTCGCGCACGACTTCCAACTCAAACTCCTTCCAGCCCAAAAGCGAACGCTCCATCAATATCGTGCCGCTCGGCGATTCTGCCAAACCGCGCGCCGCCAGAATGTCAAACTCATCGGTGTTGTATGCGATGCCGCCGCCGCTGCCGCCCAAAGTAAAAGACGGGCGGACAATGACCGGAAAGCCAACCTCCGGCAATGCAGCCCGCGCCTGCAGCATATCGCCGACAATCGCCGAAGGCGCGCAGCGCAATCCTATTTTTGCCATCGCTTTCTTAAATGCACTGCGGTCTTCGGCTTTGTTTATGCTCTCCGCGCCCGCGCCGATGAGTTCGGGACCATCGCCGCCGAAAACACCGCGCTTTGCCAACTCCATCGCGCAATTAAGAGCAGTTTGCCCGCCCATTGTCGGCAATACCGCATCCGGCTTTTCTTTGCCGATAATCGCCATCGCCGTGTCGGCATCAACCGGTTCTATGTATGTCGCATCGGCAAGGTCGGGGTCGGTCATAATCGTCGCCGGATTGGAATTCAACAATGCTACCCGCACGCCTTCTTCGCGCAATGCCCGGCATGCCTGCGTGCCGGAATAATCAAACTCGCATGCCTGCCCGATGACGATAGGTCCCGCGCCTATCACCAAAACGCTGTTGATGTCGCTGCGCTTAGGCACGGCGGGCTTTTGTCATCATCTTGACAAAGGCGTCAAACAAAACGCCGCTGTCACGCGGGCCCGGGCTTGCCTCCGGATGCCCCTGAAAAGTCATCACCGGCGGGCGGCGGGCGGCAAACCCCTGCAGCGTGCCGTCAAACAGCGAAGTGTGCGTAATGCGCGCGCCCGGCGGCAAAGTTTCGGCATCAACGGCAAAGCCATGGTTTTGGCTGGTTATCAACACTTTGCCTTTTTCATCGCGCACCGGATGATTCGCGCCGTGATGCCCGAACTTCATCTTTGTTGTCTTCGCCCCCATCGCGGTGGCAATTATCTGATGCCCCAAACACAAGCCGAAAAGCGGCACTTCCCGTATCAGTAATTCTTCCGCCAACTTTCGCGCATGGGCGCAAGGTTGCGGGTCGCCGGGGCCATTGGAAAATAATACGCCGTGCGGCTTTTCGGCAATGACTTTGGCAATGCCGCTCCGATAGGGCAAAACAACCACCCGGCAGCCGCGCGCGGCAAGGGAATGTAATATCGCTTTTTTGACCCCGCAATCCAAAACAACAACGCGCAAGGGGGAATTGACGGAAGCGGATGCGGCTTTACCCGCCGAAGTGCTTTTGACATAATCGTTTGTTTGCCGGTCCCATTCGCCATGCAGATGCATGCGCCGTTTGTTGCCGCCCGCCGCATCGGCAAGCAAAGCACCATCCAAACCGGCAAACTTCTGCGCCGCCGCAATCGCCTTTTTTGCCAAACCGCTTTCACTTCCGGCGGCAACACAACCGGCAATGGCGCCCCGGTCGCGAAGTTTGCGGGTGATGGCGCGCGTGTCCAAGCCGCTTATCGCCGGAACGCGCCGCTGATGCAAAAAAGCGCGCAAAGGCAACTCGGCGCGCCAACTGCTCGGATGATCGCCAACCGCCCGCGCCGCCATCGCCGCGGCAAAAATGCGCGGGGATTCGTCGTCAATCGCGGTAATGCCGGTGTTGCCGATATGCGGATGGGTAAATACGATAATTTGCCGGTCGTATGAAGGGTCGGTCAATATCTCCTGATATCCGGTAATGGCGGTGTTGAAAACCACTTCGCCAGCCGCCAAAACCGCCCGCCTGCCGCCGCCAAAACCGGCGCTGACGCCAAAAAAAACTTCGCCATCGGCAAAAGCCAGCACCGCGGGAACAACAGCCGTCTCAGTCATAATCAATAACAAGTGCAACCCGAAAGAACGCCCCCGCCGGAATGAAATTATAACACCGCCGCCAAAACCGCCAAAAGCAAAAACTTGACATTCGGCGCAAAATAGTGTATATTGGACGGCAACATCCCGCATCAGCAAGGAGAAAAACCAATGACAAACACCCCCGCCCCCGAAGGCATCCGCAAAGTTTAAGCCGCCCGCGCAAACTTGCGAGCATGTTGTTAATAACCAAAGGCGTTGTCTGACCGCCCTTTGCGGCGGCGATTTTTGCCATGCTCGCGTGGATAGCCGCCAACATTCTGTCCATTGTCGGCATCTTCGGTCTTGCCGTTGCGCTTTATCAAATTCACCAGTCGCGCAAACTGGCCAAGCAAAAAGAAACCCTCGTATTTTTGCATGACTATAACGCTGCCGCCAGAATGGACGATGCTTTTATCGTCCTGCACGCAGGAAAAAACTGGGAGGATATGACCGAAGAAAGTCGGGCGGATATTAAGTATCTGCTCAACTTTTTTGAGAATCTCGCCATTGGATTAAACCACAACATCTACGACCGGAAAATGGTGCGGGATGCTTTCGGTTTGGACTTATGGCTTTTTTATCAATTGGCATGTCCCTACATCCGCGCCGTGCGCGAGGAAGACAAACAAAAGCACCCGAATGCGCCGGGCAGTTATCAGCGCGCCTATTCGGAGTTTGAGAAACTGAGCGAAAGGATAAGCGCCGCCCGCTAAAAATCCGCCCGCCACGGAATGGTTTTTCCCGCCATAAAGGGGATGACTTCGCCGCCGCCGAAAGGAAAACTTTGCGGCATTTGCCATTCTTCTTTTGTCAGCGCGACCTTTTCGGCATTGCGCGCCATTTGATAAAAATCCGCCCCGTTATGGGCGGCAAACGCTTCCAACTTGTCCAACTTGCCCATCTCGTCAAACGCCGTCGCATACAACTCCAAAGCAGCATTGGCGGTAAAAACACCGGCGCAGCCGCAGGATGATTCCTTGTCGCCGACCATATGCGGCGCGGAATCGCTGCCCAAAAAGAACTTGCCGCTGTCATCCGCCGCAGCAGCCCGCAGTGCTTCTTTGTCGGCGCGCGTTTTCAATATCGGCGCGCAGTAATAGTGCGGGCGAATGCCGCCGGCAAGCATGTCGTTGCGGCTGGCGAGAAGATGATGCGCCGTGATGGTCGCCGCCGTGTTGTCGTTTGCGCGGACAAAATCGGCGGCATGGCGCGTGGAGATATGCTCCAGCACAATCTTCAACTCCGGAAAATCATCGCGCACCCGGCGCAACTCGCGGTCGACAAAAACCGCCTCGCGGTCAAAAACATCCACTTCCCCGTCCGTAACTTCGCCATGCACAAGCAGCGGCATATTTGCCTCCCGCATCGCTTCCAAAGCCGGATATGCGCTGCGGATATCGCGCACGCCGCGCAGGGAATGAGTCGTGGCACCGGCCGGATACCACTTGCAGGCGGTGGCAAAACCCGCCGCCCGGCGGATTTCGTCCGGCGCAAAGTCATCGTGCAAATACAAAGTCATCAGCGGCATAAAACCGCCGCCGTTTGGCAATGCCGCCATAATCTCTTCGCGGTAGCGTAGCAGTTTTGCCAAAGTCGTTATCGGCTCGGGCAGGTTTGGCATGATAATCGCCCGCGCCATCTGCCGCGCCGAAAAGCCGACAACCGATATCAGGCGCGCGCCGTCGCGCAAATGCAGATGCCAGTCGTCCGGGCGTGTAATGACGAGTTTCATCGCGCCGCATCTACGGCTGCAATTTCGCTTTGACGAGTTTTGCCGCCGCCGTCATGTCCGCGCCGGGCGTGTTTTTCAGCGCCGCCATCACCCGCCCGATATCGCGGGCGGTTTCGGCGCCGGTCGCGCCGATGGCGTCATCAACCGCCTTTTGCAACTGCGCTTCGGAAAGCGGCTCGGGCAAAAACACCGCCAATATCTCAATCTCGGCGCGTTCGGCTTTTGCCATTTCATCGCGCCCGCCGCGTTCAAAATGCCCGACAGATTCGCGCCGTTGTTTAATCATTTTTTCCACAACACCGGCAAAAGCGGCATCGTCCAAAGCCCCGCCGTTTTGGATTTCTTTGTTGCGGACTTCGGCGAGCAGCAAGCGCAAAACTGCGGCTTCGTCGCGCGCGCCGGATTTTAGCGCCCGGCGGATGCGTTCTTGCAACTCGGCGGCGGACAACGAAAAAGAAAGATTAGTATTTGCGCACCGGCAAAGTTTGCATGCGCAAAACGCGCCGCAACCTTTTGACGGCGGCGATTTTCTGGCGTTTGCGGCGGGTTGTCGGCTTTTCGTGGGCGGCGCGCATGCGCTTTTCGGTTATCAGGCCGGCGCGCTCCACGGCGCGCTTGAAGCGGCGCATGGCGACATCAAAAGTTTCGCTTTCGGATACCTTTACCAACGGCATCCCGACATTATAACAAACAATTGCCAAATAAAACCGCTTTGCGGCGGTATTTTTTTGCCGGATGTGCCGTTCAGCCGCCGGTAACCGGCGGAAAAATGGCGACTTCGGCATCGCGGGGGACTGTTGTTTCCGGCGCGGCGATGGTTTGATTGACGGCAAAAGCCAGCGCTTTGCCGCTTGCAAGTTCGCGCCGCCATTTGCCGCCGCGCGCCCGCAAATGGGCGAGGATATCGGCAACGGTCGTTTTGCCCGGCGGCAGTTGCAAAGTTTCGCCGCCGCCGAATGCCTCGCGCAGGCGGGCGAAATATAACAATTGAATCGTCATCGGCAAATCATTATAAGGCAAACCAAAGCGCAAGTTGCCGGCTTTTTCAATTGTTGCGGTATTAATGACGAGGTTGAAAGGATCCCCGTTTTCGGCGGGAATGTTGGTTTATTTCGTCATTCCTGCGAAAGTATACCGTTCCGTCAAGTTATAACATGTTATCGGCGGGGGTTCGGCGGGGGGTAGAATACTTGACTGCCAAAGGATACCTGTGAATATCACACAACACAAAAAAGCCACTCCCCGCGGTGCGTGCGGCGATACAACAAAGCGGCGAAAGCACCGCCACACTCGCGCGCCGATATGGGCTCAGCCCGTCTACCGTGATGAAGTGGCGGTAGCGCATCGGCTGACGCGCATTCGCCGCCCGCAGGCCAATGGAATGGTGGAGTGCTTCAATCGTCGCTTATCGGAGGTGCTGGCGGCGAAAGACAAGATAGCGGACAACAGCGGCAAGAACTGCTTTTCCAGCCACGCGGAGCGCAATGCTTACCTCATGGATTTCGTGTATAACTGCAACCGCACCCGCCTCAAATGCCTAAACTACAACTCCCCCTTACAATCCCCGCATAACTACGCGAAACTGTACACCTTCGCAGGAATGACGATGTTTTTTGTCTTTTGTCTTTTGCTAGACTTTTGACTCTCCCGCCGTTTGTTTGGCAAAAGCGGGATTATAATATTCGGCAAGTGGCGAGGGAAGTTTTATTGAGCGGCGGCTTTTTGGCGGCGCAAACGCGGGCGAAGTTGGAGGCGGATTTTGTCGTGCGCGAGTTGCCGCCGCCGGATGCGCGGGCGGCTTTTTTTGCCGAACACGGCGGCAAC
>JBPCWZ010000088.1:0-9634 GCA_051009015.1 Gammaproteobacteria bacterium
CCACAAGGCAGTTAAAAGCCGCCGCCGCCGCCGCCACAAGCGTAATGCCGACAAGCGACATTGCAACCGCCGCCGGCTGCACTTCATATTTGGTCGCCGCCAAACCGGAACCGGCGGCGGCGGTCAAGGTAATAAGCGCAACAACGCGCGGCTTGCACAGCGCCCAAAAATCGCCAACACGCGGCAAAGACAAACCAACTATCGTCATCCCGCTATTTTATCGCTTTTTGTCATATCCGCCGCCGTTTTCACAAATAGTGCCCTGTAAGGGCGGCGCAAAAAGGCGGCGGCGGGAATGGTGTCGCCCTTACAGGGCTATGATTAATTGTGCGCACCGACACAGGGCGGCGCGCTTTCGCGCTTTGCCCTGTGCTATAACATTGCGCCCTTACAGGGCTTTAATACCGTCATTCCCGCAAAAGCGGGAATCTAATGGCGGCATTTTTGCATAAAAAAAGGGCGGCATCTCTGCCGCCCTTTTTACTTTGCCATCCATCAGAAAGTTTCTTTAATGGATTGGACTTCCGCGACATCATGCCCGACAAGGCAAACCGCCCGATTTTCAATCTCACGACCGAGAAGTTTTGTAGAAAATTCCACAGTCACACGCGTACGCCCCTGTGGAACTTTGTTAATCGCCGTTCCGAAAACATGCCATTTAACGGGGGCGGGAGCAATAGCCGACTTTACCAAACGCTTGCAGGAAGCGAGGGCGTAATCATCGCTCAAATGCTTCGGCACTTTGGCGACTTTGCCCTTCTTCATATCTGCTTCCGTCCAATACAACTTGTTGTTATTGGAACACAAGAGATAGAAATGCCCATTGCGGTTAACGCTGTGGTCAACCCACACAATTTTGGGACACGCCGCGTTCTCACGCGCGAGTTTCTCGGCATGTTTTTGCAGCTGAGGATACAGGTGGCCGTAACGGGATTTATCCGCAAAGATACGGGCTTTGCCGTCTTCCCAGAGATTGCTTGCAGCCGCAACGGGCGAAATCGCAAAAGCGGCGGCGGTGACGAAAAGCGGCAAAAGAATGCCTTTGACTTGTTTTTTCATTGTTTGCTCCTTTTGGTTTGCGTTTTGCGGTGGCAAGCCATCTTGCCACTCGCAGGGCGGCATATTATCACAAGATTCGCCCAAAACACCATTTGCGCCAAATCCCGCCCCTTTCGCACAATATCCGCCATCCGCCCATAGATTCCCGCTTTTGCAGAAATGACGAAAAGGGCGGCGGGAATGACGGCGGAGCGCAGGCGGTGCTGACTTATTTTGCCGCCGATATCGGCAAATGGCTGAAAGGATAATGCCGCCGCCGCGGATTGTTTGCTAATCTTCGCCGGCGAATAACTCCCACTCGGCGATGCTGTCGTAGCCGCCGCGTTTTTTCATTGCGGCGGCGGCGGCGAGCCAGACCCTATAATCTGTCGCGCCGTTGCTTTGGCTCCAATCCCATATTTTGCGGTGCTTGCGCTGCCTTTCCAGATATTCCATCCCGCCGAGCGTTTGCCAAAACGGGTCATCTCTTTTTGGCAAACCCCGGCGGATAACGCGGTCGTCAAACGGGCAATGCGGCGGCTCGTCGGTTTTTTTGGCGCACCACATATATTTAAGATACATATTCAGCATCTTTTGCGCCCTGCCAAAAAGCAGTTTGCCGCATTTGATATGATGCCCGTGTTCCGTTGTCACGGCGTTTTTCAACTCGCCGATGCGCCGGATATGAGCGGTATCATCGCGCGGCAAAGTGCTCCTCCGGATAAAAATGCCCGCGGGGTTCCAGATAATGCCCGCGGGTTTTTTGCCGATTCCCGGTATTTTTCCGGCTATTTCCATTGTTTTGTTTTTGACAAACTGCTGCACTGCGGCGCGCTCGCGGCTTCCGCCCGGGGCGCTGGCGGCAAAAAACGGGTTTAGCATGTTTTCCTGTGTGCGAAAGGTGTCCGTCCATGCGCGGTGGGCGAAATCTTCGCCGGTTTTTTCGGCATATCCGCCGGGGAATATGCCGCGCAGGAATTTGTCTTTTTTATCTTCAATTTGCTGTTTGGTTTTTTTGTCTGTCATGATGTATCCGCGCCCGATGTTAAAAGTTTGACGGCATTATAACCGCGCCATTGGCGGTTTTTGCGCCGATGCGGCAAAAAAACAAAAATAGTTCGTCCATCAATATAAACATACCACTTTGCACGGCGTAAAAGCGTTTTCCACTCTTTTTTGCCTTGTTTTTGTTTTTTGCCAAATCTTTCGCCGTTTGTTTGTTTTGCCGCCGCTGGTTATTATGTTATTTTCGGGTTAGAATTCGTTGGCAATGGCGGAATATGTCGCTGATTATGATTATGCACTGCCCGCGCATCTCATCGCCCAATATCCGGCGGCGGTTCGCGGCGGCGGCAGGTTGTTGCATTTGTCCGATTCTGTTGTTATCCGCCGCTTTGCCGCTTTGCCCGGTTTGTTGCGGCGCGGCGATTTGCTGGTGGTAAATAATACCCGGGTATTACCGGCAAGATTGACCGGACATAAAACCGCCGACAACCGGCGCGGCGGCAACAACACCGAAGGGGCAAAAGCGGAAATACTCGCCGAAAGGTTTTATGACAACGGCGAAATGCTGGCGCAAGTCAAATGCGGCGGCGCATTAAAACCGGGGATGACAATTACCGCCGGAGGAGTGTTTGTTTTTTTGCGCCGTCAGGGAGAGTTTTGCCGTTTGCGTGCAGTCGGGAAAGACGGCAAAGCGGTTGAAGCAAGGCGGCGTTTTTTGCGCCACGGGCAAACACCCCTGCCGCCCTACATACGCCGCGCCGCCGACAACGAAGACAGCGGCAGATATCAAACCCTTTTCGCCCGCACCGCAGCCGCTTCGGCGGCAGCCCCGACAGCGGGATTACATTTTGACAATGCATTACTGCGCGCCGTAAAAAACCGGGGGATAACCATCGCCCCCATAACTTTGCACATCGGCGCGGGGACTTTTAAACCTTTGCGTCATAAACAACTGGCAAAATGCAAACTGCACAGCGAGCAATACGACATTGGCAAAAAAACCGCCGCCGCCATCGGCAAGACCAAAAAGCAGGGCGGGCGCATTGTCGCCATTGGCACGACAACTTTGCGCGCTTTGGAAGCATCGGCATTGCAAAACGGCGGCGAAGTTTGCGCCGGAGGCGGCGAGACCGATTTGTTTATACGCCCCGGCTTTGCCTTTCGCACGGCAGATTTGTTATTGACAAACTTTCACCTGCCGCACTCTTCTCTCCTTGTGCTGGTTTGTGCTTTTGGCGGGCGGGCGCGGGTTTTGGACGCCTACCGCCGCGCCGCCGCCGCGCAAATGCGCTTTTTCAGTTATGGCGATGCGATGCTGCTTGACAGGCGGCAATGACAAAACGATGACAAACAAAACCGCTTTCGGCTTTCGCGCCATCGCAACAGACGGCGCGGCGCGCGCCGGGGTTTTGCAAACCGCGCGCGGCGAAATTGACACTCCTGTTTTTATGCCGGTCGGCACTTTCGGCGCGCTGCGCGGGATTTTGCCGGTTGAAGCGCGGCAGTTGGGTTTTGACATTATCCTCGGCAATACTTTCCATTTGTGGCTGCAGCCGGGGGCGGATATCGTCCGCCGTTTTGGCGGCTTGCATGGTTTTGGCGGCTGGCGCGGGGCGATATTGACCGACTCGGGCGGCTATCAAATATTCAGTTTGCGCGAGCGGTGCGTCATCAAAGAAGAAGGCGCGCTCTTTCGCAGCCCGCGCGACGGCTCCAAACATTTGCTCACGCCCGAAGTGTCCATGCAAGTGCAGCGCGATTTGAACAGCGATATTGTTATGGTGCTGGATCAATGCATAGACGCCCGCGCCGATGAACAAACCGCCCGCGCGGCGATGGAACTCAGTTGCCGCTGGGCTTTGCGCTGCCGCCATGCACACGATGGGCACGATGGAAACGATAACGCATTATTCGGCATTGTGCAAGGCGGCGCGCACAAACACTTGCGCGAACATTCGGCGCGGCAACTTTGCGCGATGGGTTTTGACGGCTATGCCATCGGCGGTTTGGCGGTCGGCGAAAGCAAGGAAGTCATGCGCGCCGTTGTCGCCGATACCGCCGCTTGTTTGCCGCCGGATGCGCCGCGCTATCTGATGGGTGTCGGCACGCCCGCCGATATCGCCGATGCGGTGGAGCGCGGCGTGGATATGTTTGATTGCGTTTTGCCAACCCGCAACGGGCGAAACGGGCAGATGTTTTGCAGTGATGGCGTGCTAAAACTGCGCAATGCCGCACACCGGGGCAGCGAACAACCGCCGGATGCCGGTTGCGATTGTCCGGTATGCCGCCGGTTTTCGCGCGCTTATTTGCATCATCTTTTTGCCGTTGGCGATGCGCTCGGCGGGCGGCTGGCGGCGATGCATAATCTTGCTTTTTACCGGCGGCTGATGACGAAGTTGCGCACGGCGATTGTCGGCGGGCGGCTGGCGGAAGAAGCGCGGGCGGTGCGGGAAGTTTATGCGCGGCACGAAACAAAATCGGCGTAAAATAATGCCGATGCCCGCCGCCGCCGCCCGCCCCGTTTATCGCCTGCGCGATATCACAACCCGCGCAGCCCTCCGCGACAATGTCGCAACGGTGCGCATGCTTGCGCTTTGCCCGATGCTGGCGGTCAGCGTTTCGCTTGGGGCATCTGCCACTTTGGGTTTGATAACCGCTTTGGTGATGGCGATATCCGGCGCGGCTGTCGCGCTTGTGCGCGGGCAAACGCCGGATGCCGTGCGCCTGCCGGTTTTTTTGGTTATCGTTGCCGCGATAGTCGGCGCGGCGGATGTTATTGTCGCGGCGGCATCGCCGGAAATGCACCGGCGGCTGGACATTTATCTGCCGCTTGTGATTACCAATTGCGCGGTGCTGGCGCGTTTGGAGTTGTTTGCGCGCAATAATCCGCCTGTTGCCGCGGCGGTTGATGGTTTGTTTGCCGGTTTGGGGATGGCTGTTGTGTTGTGCGCTTTGGCGTTTTTGCGCGAGGGGCTCGGGCGCGGCGAAGTTTTGGGTTTGGCTTTTGCATCGCCGCCTTTGCCGTCCGCATTATTACCGGCGGCGGGGTTTATGCTTTTTGGTTTGTTTATCGCATTGTTGCGTTTGATAAAACAACCGAGCGCACAATAGGGAGAAGGAAACCAAAAATGAAAAACTTTGCGGCAATGAAAAAAAGCGGCGAGAAAATCGCCGCGCTGACCGCTTATGATTCGTCATTTGCCAAACTTGCAATGCAAGCGGGCGCGGATGCCCTGCTGGTCGGCGATTCGCTGGGGATGGTTTTGCAGGGGCGCGGCGACACTTTGGCGGTGACGATGCGGCAGATGATTTATCATATTCAATGCGCCGCGGCGGGCGCGCCGGATGCTTTCATCATCGGCGATATGCCGTTTGCTTCTTATCAGCAATCTCCCGTGCAGTGTTATGCCAATGCGGCAAAACTGCTTGCCGCCGGGGCGTCCATGGTCAAAGTGGAGGGCGGTGCGGAACTTGCCGACACGGTGCGTTTTGTTTGCCGGCGCGGCATTGCGGTTTGCGCCCACATCGGGCTTATGCCCCAAAGGGCGCGCAAGGAAGGCGGCTATAAAGTGCATGGCAAAACCGAACCCGAAGCGGCGGCGGTAATGGAAGATGCCGAAGCACTTGCCGATGCCGGTGCGGAGTTGATGATAGTGGAATTATTGCCCCGGCAACTTGCGGCAAAAGTCAGCGCAAAAGTGGCAACGCCGACCATCGGCATCGGCAGCGGGCCGGAATGCGACGGGCAGATACTTGTCTTGCACGATATGCTCGGCATTGGCAAGCCGAAAAAGTTTGTGCGCGATTTTATGGACGGCGCGGGCGGCATTTTGGCGGCGATGCAAAGTTATGTCGCCGCGGTTAAGAGTGGTGATTTTCCCGCCGCGCAACATTCTTTTTAGCATTAGATGAAACATCCCGCCGTTGTGATAGCGCGCACGATTGGCGATTTGCATAAACTGCGCGCGGCTTTGCCTGTTGCCCGAAAGGTTGAAAAGATCGCCCTTGTGCCGACAATGGGCGCATTACACGAAGGGCATTTGTCGCTTGTCCGGAAGGCGCGGAAATTTGCCGGTGTTGTTGTTGTCAGCATTTATGTCAATCCTTTGCAGTTTGGCGCGGGCGAGGATTTTGCCGACTATCCGCGCGGTTTGGCAAGGGATTGCAAGATGCTTGCGGGTTTGGCGGATATTGTTTTCGCCCCGGGCGACAAACAAATGTATCCGCAGCGGCAGGAAATAACGCTATCGCTGCCGCCGCTGGCGGCGGAGTTATGCGGGCATAGCCGCCCGGGGTTTTTTGAGGGCGTCGCTATGGCGGTTTGCAAGTTGTTGAATATCGTCCGCCCCGATTATGCGCTGTTTGGCAAAAAGGATTATCAGCAATGGATTTTGATGAAGTTAATGGCGCGGCAGTTGAATACCGGCGCGCAGATTATCGCCGGAAGAATCGTGCGCGAAAGCGACGGCTTGGCAATTAGTTCGCGCAATGCTTATCTGAATCCGTCCGAAAGAAAAACTGCCCCGCTGTTATACAAAACTTTGCAAGCAACGGCGGCGGCGATACAAGCGCACACGGGCGGCAAAAAGGAGCGGGCAAAAAAGCGCGCACAAGAGTATGCAAACAAACATGCAAAAGAATGCATTGCCGGGGCAAAAGCCAAACTGCAAGCGGCGGGTTTTGTCGTGGATTATATTGAGTTGCGCGATGCGACAACATTATCGCCACAACCGGACAAAAAAGCGATACTGCTAACCGCCGCAACAATAGGCAAAACCCGCCTCCTTGACAACATAGAACTGACCATTCCCGATTAAACAAAATGCCGGATGTCATCGCCCGCCTTTTGTTTATGGTATCGTCAGCGTTTGATTATCAATAATTCGTGCGATTGTTTGGTGTGGTTGCGTTTGTCGTTTATGCGGTTGTATCCTATGCGGGTTTCGCCCTGCCCCATTGTGTATTGCCATGCTACTTCCACAATGTCAAAATCCTTATACCATTCGCGCACAACGGAGCAATCGTTATAAGAAAGGATAAAACCGGCGCGGTGGGAGTGTAGCATATCGCGCAGTTTTTTGTGATTAAAGTTGTCGTGATGCACCGGAAAGTTTCGCATCGGGTAAATGCCGCGGAACATTTTGCTGTCGCCGCCCAGATAATACGGCGGGTCGCAATACAAAAACGCGCGGCGATGCGCGCCGATGGTGTCGGCAAAATCGGCGCATTCGGCATGCAAATCCCCGCCGTTAAAATCGCGCACCCGCGCTATCATGTTTTCATAGCGCACACCGTCGGCGTATATCTTTGACATCCAGCCCAGAAAGCCGGGACCATAGGAAAGGTTGTGATTGAAGTAATAATGCGCCGCCAATTCGTCCGGCGGCAGTTTGCTTTCGCCCTTCCAATGGGCGCGAAGGCGGGTTTTGACGGCGCGGTATTGTTCATCTGCCGGTTGCCATCGGGCAAGAAGAGTGTGCAACTTTTCGGGGGCGCGGATTTGCATTTGCCAATAGTTGACGAGAATGTCAAAGATGTCGCAAGCCAGCACTTTAATGCCGAGATGCCGCGAACAGGCGATTTCCAGCGCACCGCCGCCCATAAAAGGGGATACTATCTTTTGCAGGTTTGCGGGCAGGTTTTCAATAATATGCCCGACCGCCAAACTTTTGCCGCCGCCATAGCGCAAAGGCGAGCCGAGAAAGCGTTTGTATCTTTTTACCCCGGACAAAGCGCGCAAAAAAGCAACCCGCCGCTCTTTGCGAGTGCCTTCGGCAAAAAGACCGGCTGGCGCGGGATGCGGCATTTGCGAAAATTGTAGCACCAATTTTCGCTGTTGCGGTAATTCGGGCGGTTATGTTATGATAACGGCGTATTCGCAAAGAGGGATATGCAAATAACGATATTTCGCTGCTTTTTTGCCGCCGCCGTTTTGGCGGGGCTTTTCGCCATTATCGGCGGGGCGGCTTTTGCCGATGGCGATTTGTCGGCTTTGCATTATGTCGCCTCGTTTGGTCACTCCGATATCTTGCTTTCCTTTGCCGTGCCGGTGTCAGTTTTGCATCTGGCGGTGAAAAAGGGCGATATCGCCGAAGTCAAACGCCTGATAGCCGACGGGGCGAATGTCAATGCAAAAGATAACTTTGACATGACGCCTTTGCATTGGGCGGCACATAAGGGCAAAACCGAAATTGCCGATGCCCTTATCAAAGCGGGGGCGAATGTTTTTACGCGTACGAATGCGGGATTCACCGCGTTGAACTTTGCCGAACGGCATGGGGAAAACAGCAAAATCGCGTGCTTTTTGCGGAAAGCGATGGGATGGCAAAACGCACAATAAAAGGAGAAATACCGTGACAAAACTTTTGCGCGCTCTGGGCATGGTTTTCTTTGCCGCTGTCATCGGCGGGGCGGTTTTTGCCGATGGCGGTTTGTCGCTTTTGCATTATGTCGCCGCATTCGGCAACCCCGATATTTTGCTTGCCTTTGCCGTGCCGGTGTCGGGTTTGCATCTGGCGGTGGAAAAGGGCGATATCGCCGAATTCAAACGCCTGATAGCCGATGGGGCGGATATTGACGCAAAAGATAAACTGGGCATGACGCTTTTGCATTGGGCGGCAGAGCAAGGTCAAACTCAAGCCGCACTTTTCTTTGTTAATGCGGGGGCGGATGTCAATGCAAAAGATATCTTTGGCGACACGCCTTTGCATATCGCGGCATCCAGCGGTAAAACAGAAACCGTGCTTGCCCTTGTCAATGCAGGGGCGGATATCAGGGCGAAAAATATCCCGGGCAGAACGCCTTTTAATTTGGCGATATATCACGGTCAAACCAAAACCGCAATTACACTTGTTAAAGCGGGAGCGGATATTGACGCAAAAGATAAACTGGGCATGACGGATTTGCATTGGGCGGCAAAGCACGGTCGTACCCAAACCGCACTTACCCTTGTCAATGCGGGGGCGGCTATCGGGGCAAAAGATAACTATGGCTGGACGCCTTTGCATCGGGCAGCGCGTCATAGTCAAACCGAAACCATTATTGCCCTTGTCAAAGCGGGGGCGGATATCGGGGCGAAAAATAACAGTGGAGAAACTCCTTTGTGTGTTGCGGAACGGTTTGGTCACACTGAAACGGCGCGCGCCCTTGTCAAAGCGGCGGCGGATATTAAGGCGAAATCTGACGATAGCGGGACGCATTCGCGTTCGGCGGTGTATCAACCCGCCGCCCAAAGCACTAAAACCGGCGCCGCGGCGGGCGACTTTCACAGCAAGTTTCCGGCTCCCTATCGCACGACCGACGGGCGTTTTGTGCGCAGCAGAGCGGAAGTGATGATAGCCAACTATCTTTTCCACGCCCGCATCACCTATATCTACGAGCGCAAACTGCCGGTGAAGGAGATAGTTTATTGCGACTTCTACCTGCCGGATAAGAAGATTTATATTGAGTATTGGGGCTTGGAAAACGACCCGGAGTATCTCAAACGCAAGCGGAAAAAGTTGGCGGTGTATAAAAAATACGCCTTCAACCTGATACAACTGCACGATAACGAAGTGCAGAACCTTGACTACCACCTGTCGCGCCTGCTGTT
>JBPCWZ010000089.1:0-7715 GCA_051009015.1 Gammaproteobacteria bacterium
CGCCCCCGCTTTGGCAAGGGCAAGCACAGCTTCGGCATGCCCCGCACCCGCCGCCATACGCAAGGGGGTCACGCCATCGTTAGTTTTTGCCTCAATATCCGCCCCGGCTTTGACAAGAGCAAGAGCAGTTTCGGTTGGAACTAATATTACCGCCAAATGCAAAGGCGTAAAGCCATCGTTAGTTTTTGCGTCAATATCCGCTCCCGCTTTGACAAGTGCAAGCGCGGTTTCAATACGACCTGCCCCTACCGCCAAATGAAAAAGCGTCCCGCCCTCTTTGTATTTTGCGCTAATATCCGCCCCCGCATTGACAAGTGCAAGCGCAGTTTCGGTTTGACCGGATTGTACCGCATTATGCAAAGGCGTAAAGTCATCTTTCGCTTTTGCGTCAATATCCGCCCCCGCTTTGATAAAGGCAAGGGCGGTTTCGGTTTGACCGAATGCTGCCGCAGTATGCAAAGGCGTCAAACCCTCGTTACTTTTTGCCTTAATATCCGCCCCCGCTTTGACGAGGGCAAGGGCGGTTTCGGTTTGACCGAACTCTGCCGCACCATGCAAAGGCGTCCAGCCGCCGTTAGCTTTTCCGTTAATATCCGCTCCCGCTTTGACAAGGGCAAGCGCGATTTCGGTTTTACCATACACTGCCGCATAAAGCAAAGGCGTCCAGCCATCTTTTTGTTTTGCATCAATATCCGCTCCCGCTTTGATAAGGGCAAGCGCAGTTTCGGCATGACCTAACTCTGCCGCACTATGCAAAGGCGTCACGCCGCCGTTAGATTTTGCGTTAATATCCGCCCCCGCTTTGACGAGGGCAAAGGCGGTTTCGGTTTGACCATTCCCTGTCGCATAATGCACGGGCATAAAGCCGTCTTTGTCTTTTGCGTTAATATCCGCCCCCGCTTTGACGAGGGCAAGGGCGGTTTCGGTTTGACCATTCCCTGCCGCATAATGCACGGGCATAAAGCCGTCTTCGTCTTTTGCGTTAATATCCGCCCTGCTGTCAATGAGCCGCTTAACTTCGGCGATATTGCCGTCCGCCGCCGCCTGATGCAAAGGCGGCAAATGACTGTCGGCGAAAGCCGTGCCGCCAATGATGGCAAAAAGCCCCGCCAAAATAGCGGCGGCGAAAAGATTGCGAATCGTTTGCATTGGTATATCCTCTTTTGGAATTGCGCCGTTATTGTAGCACTTTTGTTAATTACTTCACCGCCGGGGATTTTGCGGCGGGGTTGTTGATATCGCTTTTGCCGCCGGTTTTTTGCAAAAGGCGGATGTTGGTTATTGTCATTGTTTTGTCCGCCGCTTTTAGCATGTCGTAGGCGGTTAGCAACCCCGCGCATACTCCCGTCAGTGCTTCCATCTCGGCGCCGGTTTTTGCCGACAGGCGCACGGTAACCTCGCAGCGCAAAACATTCCCCCGCCCGAAAGAAAAGTTTGCCTCGGCATGGTCAAGCGGCAGGGGATGACACAGCGGGATGATATCGGCGGCGCGTTTGACGGCGGCGATGGCGGCTATTCGGGCGACGGCGATGACATCGCCTTTTTTTGCCGCGCCGTCAAGCAGCAGGCGAAAAGCCGCCGCCGACATTCGCAACTCGCCGCCGGCTTTGGCGGTGCGGCGGGTTGTGCTTTTTTCGCCGACATCAACCATCCTTGCCGCACCGGCAGAATCCAGATGACTCAGCCGCGCTTTCGCTTGTGTTTTCGTTTGTTTCATCGGTTATAATTCTACCAAATGCGCCGCCTTGTTGTTTTTGTTTTTGTTGCCGCCGCGTTCGGGTTCGGGTTTTCGCCAAAAGCCGCCGCCGATGACCCTTTTGCCAACAGCGAAAATGTGCAGGCAAAGGATTTCTTCCCCGGCAGCGCCGTGCCGACCGCCATTCGCGAGCGGCTTGCCAACCGCATTCTCGGGCGCAAGCGCGCCAAAGACCCGGCTTTTGACGATTATTATGCCAAAGTAATGATGCGATACGGGCAGGGGCGCGATGACTTTTTGATTATGACCGGCAGGGACAAGTTTGTCAATGCTTTCGCGCACTTCGGCGGCATTATTGTGATGACCGAAGGAATGTGGCAGTTTGCCCGCAAAGAAGACGAGTTCGCCGCCATTATCGCCCACGAAATGGGGCATATCAAGTTGCGCCACTTTACCAGATTGCGCGAGGAACAAAAAAAATCATCGGCGCTTTCGGTGCCGGTGCTAATCGCGGGGCTGCTCGCCGGAGACGGCAAAACGCGGCAGGCGCTTGTGCTCGGCAGCGGCGGCATCGCGGCGAGTCATATCTATGCTTTCACGCGCGAGATGGAACACGAAGCCGATACTTACGGGCTGCATCTCATCGGCAAAAACGGCGGCAACGCCCGCTCTCTTGCCGATGCATTGTCCAGAATGGAAAGCGGCGGCGAGGAATATCTTTCAACGCATCCGGCGATATCGCGGCGGGTCGGTTATCTGCGCGACAGGTTGCGGAATGAAGAATCCGCCGATGATAACAATGAAACCGCAGCAAAGCCCGCCGATGATTTGGATTTTAGATTGCTGCAAAACAAAGTAATGGCGGGCGAAGGAGTCGTCAGTCGCTTGTTGCCGGTATTGCGGGCGAATGCCGAATCGGATGATGACAATATGCGCACCGGGGCGCATTATGGAATGCTTTTGCTCGCCGTCAAATCGCGCGATGTTGCCGCCGCCAAAGATGCGCGTGCGTTGTTGACGGACATTGCAGATAATCCCATTGTTGCGGTGGCGTTTGCCGAAAGTTATATGCTGGAAAAACAACCGGCGATGGCGGTGAAAACCTTGCGCGATTCTCTTGACAAAAACCCGACTTCCGCCGCCGCCGCCTTTTCGTTAATACGCACTCTTAATCGCATTGGCGACAAAAAACAAGCGGTAATGTTTTACGAACAACTGCCGGAAGAATTGCAAAAACGCCCGGACATTCTTATGCAAGCGGCAACGGCGCAAACAAACAAGGTAATGGCAAACCTGCTCCGGGCAAGGGCGCATTTCTACAACGGCAACTTTGAACAAAGCGCCCGCCTTGCCAAAATAGCGGCAAAAACCGCCAAAAACCCCAAAACCGCCGAAGCAGTAGCAGCCATCCGCCAAGCCGCCGAAAACGAACTTCGCGTATTAGCCGAACAAGCCAATAAATAACGGCGGAAAATCAATCATGCCCAAATTCCTGCGCACCCTTCGCAACTTTTGGATTCGCCTGAATTCGCCTATGGCTGAGGCGATAACGAAAAACGATATCGCTGCAGTTAACCGCCTGATTGACAGTGGGGCGGATGTCAACAAAAAAGATTTCTGGGGCTGGACGCCTTTGCTCCTTGTGGCATATAAAGGTCAAGCCGAAACTGCACTTGCCCTTATCAAGGCGGGGGCGGATGTCAACGCAAAAGCCGCTGGCATGACGCCCCTGTATTTTGCCATAGATGCCAATAAAACCGACATTGCCATTGTCCTTATCAAAGCGGGGGCGGATGTCAATAAAAGAGATTTCATGGGCTCTATGCCTTTGCATAATGCGGCAATGGAAGGCAACACTGACATGGCTATCGCCCTTATCAAGGCGGGAGCGGATATTAACGCGCAGGATGCAAAGGGCAAAAAGAGCGGTTTTACGCCCTTGTTCTATGCGGCATATAAAGGTCAAACCGACACTGTTCTCGCCCTTGTTAAGGCGGGTGCGGGCATTGACGCAAAAGGGAAATATGGTGCTACGCCTTTGCATGGTGCGGCAGGGAAAGGTCACACTGACATTGCCATCGCACTTATCAAAGCGGGGGCGGATTTGCATGCCCGCAACGATGACGGAGATACGCCGCTGGATGTTGCCATAAGAAATCGTGGCGAAGACAGCGAAATTGTGCGGTTTTTGCGTTCTGCTATGGAGAAAAAATGATGGATTCCCGCTTTTGCGGGAATGACGAAGTTATTGGCGGAAAACTATTCTGTCGGCGCAGATGAAGTTGAAGATTGTGCCTACCAATACGCCGATGAAGAATGCCGGCAGTAAGTTGTCGGCGAAGAATTGCACTTTGGAAGTCAGCAGGGCGTAAGTCCCCCAGTTGCATATAAAGCCGAAAACCGAAGCAGCGCAAAACTGCAGCCACTGCTTCATCCGCAAAGGGCGCGGGCGCGTCTTGAATGTCATTATTCGGTTTAGCAACCAATTAAAACTCGCCGCGGGCCAAAACGCCAAAGCGCGGGCAAACAAATGCGGCACGCCCAAACCCTGCAGGGAAAAATATACCGCCAAATCTATGACCATCCCCATCCCGCCCGCCGCGCAAAACTGCACAACTTCGGTGCGCTTGGGCCATTGATGCCAAAACAACCGCCGCAAATGGCGCAAGTAGTTCAGCGTCTCGCGCCAGTTCAGTTTGCTCTCTCCTTTTTGACGGTCGCGAAAGAATATCGGCGTTTCAACAATGCGCCGCGCCGGCATTTTTACCGCTATCTCCAAACCTATCTTATAGCCGATGGGGGTGAGTTGCGGCGGCAAACTTTTGCGCCGAAAAGCAAAAAAGCCCGACATCGGGTCGTTCATCGGCACAAGCATTTTTGCCGGTATCGTCGCCAATGCCGAAAACAAACGACGATGAAGGGGCCACTCCTTATCCGCCGCTCCGCCGCCGACATAACGCGAACCGGCGGAAAAATCCGCCTCGTCATTAAGCAGCGGCAAAACAAGTTGCGCTATCGCCGATGGCGGATGCGAAAGGTCGGCGTCCATTACGACAATAATGCCGCCTTTGGCAATGGCAACACCGGCAAGCACCGCTTGCGACAAACCCCGGTCTTCCTTGCGCGACAATAACTTTAAGGGGTATTCCTTTTGCAGTTGCGCGCAGATGGCATTTGTGCCATCGGCGGAATCGTCATCGGCGATAATCAACTCATATAGCCCATCGCCATCTTCGCCCCCGGCGGCGGCAATCAGTTGTTTTCGGCTTTCGCCGTCGGTCAATGCATCGTTTATGGCGGCGGCAAGGGCGGGCAAGTTGTCCGCCTCGCGATAGGTGGGGACGACAATGCTGAGTAATGGCATTAGCGCCTTACTCTACCAGTTTGCCTTGTTCGTCTTGTTCGCCTTCGGCGTCTATGCGGGCGATGCCGGTCAAACGGCTGCCCGCGTCAAGGCGTATCAAACTGACGCCCTGTGTGTTGCGCCCCATTCGGCGGATGGTGTCCATCGCCGTTCTGACCATTACGCCGCCGTCTGTGATTAGCATTAGTTCGTCGCCTTCTCCGGCGACAACCGCGCCGACAACTTTGCCGTTCTTTTCGTTAACTTTTAATGCCAAAACGCCTTGTCCGCCGCGCCCTTTGACCGGAAACTCACCCGCCGCCGTTCGCTTTCCGCGACCTTGTTCGGCGGCGATAAGTATCGCCTTTTTCTTCGCTTCCTGCGGTGTGAGGGCGAGAAGAGATACGACAGATTGCCCCGGCTTCAAACGCATTCCGCGCACGCCGCGCGCCGACCTGCCAAGTTGCCGCAAAGCACCGGCGTGAAAATGCGTGGCTTTTCCGGCATCCGAAAACAAAATAAGAGAGTCGTCATCCGATGTCAATGCGGCATTGATAAGAGAGTCGCCTTCGTCCAAAGTAATGGCGATAATGCCGCTTTGGCGCGGGTTGGAATATGCCGATAAAACCGTCCGCTTGACCGTCCCCTGCGCGGTGCCGAAAACAATGCTGCGCTCGCCGTCAAAAGCGCGCACCGCCAAAACCGTCTGCACATTCTCATGCTCGGCAAGCGGCAGCAGATTGACAATCGGGCGACCGCGGCTGATGCGCGTTGCAAGCGGCAACTCATATACTTTCTTCCAATAAACCCGCCCGCGGTTGGTAAAGATAAGAAGATAATCGTGCGTGCTGGCGACAAACAAACGCTTGATAAAATCGTTCTCCCTTGTGGCAGCCGCCTGCTTGCCGCGCCCGCCGCGCTTTTGGGCGCGGTAGTCGGATATCGGCTGGCGTTTGACATAGTTGCTGTTGGAGAATGTAACAACCATCTCCTCTTCGGCTATCAAACTCTCAATGTCCAAATCGCCCTCGTCGGCGACTATCTCGCTGCGGCGCGGCGTGGCAAACATCTTGCGCACAAGTTCCAGTTCGGTTTTTATCACGCTCTTTATCTTTTCGGCATCGGCAAGCAAATCCAGCAACTCCGATATTTTGCCGATGACTTCGGCATAATCGGCGAGTATCTTCTCCCGCTCCATCGCCGTCAAACGCGAAAGGCGCATTTCCAATATCGCCTTTGCCTGCGCGCTTGTGAACCAATACATCGGCTTGCCTTTTGTCATCTGCAAACCGCGCCCCGATTGGGATTCATCAAGAGGCGCGACTTCCGAAAGCATCTTTTCGGGCAGCCGCGAAAGCATCTGCGCTACCGCCGGGGCATGCCAGCCGCGCGCGAGTAATTGCTCTTCGGCATCCGCCGGGGATTTGGCAAGTTTTATCATATCCACAACTTCATCAACATTCGCCACCGCCGCCGCATGCCCTTCCAGCAAGTGCGCCCGCGCCCGCGCCTTTTTCAGTTCAAACAAAGCGCGCTTGACGACAACTTCGCGGCGATGGTCCAGAAAATGCCGCAAAATATCGCGCAGGTTCATAGAGCGCGGAATGCCATCGGCAAGGGCGACCATATTGACCGAAAAGTTATCCTGCATTTGCGTTTCTTTGTAAAGGCGGTTGAGGGCGACATCGGCATTTTCGCCGCGCCGCAACTCAATGACAACGCGGATTCCCTCGCGGTCGGATTCGTCGCGCAAATCGGATATGCCTTCCAGTTTTTTATCGCGCGACAGGTCGGCGATGCGCTCTATCAGCGTCGACTTATTGACCTGATACGGCAACTCGTCTATGATAATCGCCTTGCGGTTGCCGCTTTTGTCAATATCCTCAAAGTGCGTGCGCGCGCGCATGACGACTCTGCCATTGCCGGTATGATAGGCGGAGCGGGCGCCGGAAGTGCCGTGGATGAAAGCGCCGGTGGGAAAATCCGGCGCGGGGATTTTTTGGATAAGTTCGTCAATCTCCGCATCCGGTTTTTTCAACAACAGCAAACAAGCGTCAATCACTTCGCCGAGATTGTGCGGCGGAATGTTTGTCGCCATCCCGACGGCGATACCCGAAGAGCCATTGACCAAAAGCGCCGGAAAGCGCGCGGGCAAAACAACCGGCTCGGTTTCCGCCCCGTCATAGTTGGGGACGAAATCCACGGTATCCTTGTCAATATCTTCCAAAAGCGCATGAGCGGCGCGCGACATCCGCACTTCGGTATAGCGCATTGCCGCGGCGTTATCGCCGTCTATGGAGCCGAAGTTGCCCTGCCCATCCACAAGCGGCAGGCGCATATTAAAAGGTTGCGCAAGGCGCACGAGCGCATCATAAACCGCTTCGCCGGCATGCGGGTGATATTTGCCCAGCACATCGCCGACAATGCGGGCGGACTTCTTAAAAGGTTTGTTCCAATCGTTGCCGACTTCGTGCATGGCATAGAGAATGCGCCGATGCACGGGTTTGAGCCCGTCGCGGACATCGGGCAAAGCCCGCCCGACGATAACGCTCATCGCGTAATCCAAATACGCGCCTTGCATCCGCTCCGTCAAACTGACGGTAGCGAGATCCTTGGCAAAATCAACTTTCAGCGACATTCGGGCGGCAAAAAGGAAATTATACACGATATTTTGCC
>JBPCWZ010000090.1:0-18933 GCA_051009015.1 Gammaproteobacteria bacterium
TCGCTCGCGTTTGTTGGTAACTTTACCGCCAGCAACAACACCTCGCCCTCATATATTGACGGTCTCTCTAATTTTGCCCGGTTTTCGTAATGATGCGCGAGTAATATTTGCTCCTCCCGGGTCAGGGCTAGGCATTGGTCATCAAATAGCATTTCCAGAGGATAATGCCGGTGCGATGGCTGTTTATACGGTAACCCTTGTGCAAGGCGGTGAAGAGATTATCGGCGAGCCAACAACCACAACGCTAACAACCCGCACAACCACAACGATGGCGGGGGCGATTACCGAAACCCCGATGACGATGGCGGCGGTTAGCACAACAACCCGCATTACGACATTTTCCACAATGTTTATAACCCTGACGGCAAACTCGGCAATGGCAGAACCGTCATTCCGGCGTACGCCGGAATCTCCTTTTGCCTTTCGGCAGATTCCCGCTTACGCCGGAATGACGGCAATGGCTGGAATAACGGCAATGGGCGGCAATGACGAGGGGGGAGATTCCGGCTTACGCCGGAATGACGAAAGGAGCGACATCCCGCAAAACCCGCCACAAAAGCGGGCGGATATTCTTGCCCTGACATCTGCCCCCCGCCCCTTTTCACCCCCGCCCGCTTGTTGATTGTTGTCGCCTGCGCCGCTTGTTTGTTTTTGGCGCGGGCGGCGGCGCGTTGTTTAATCGCGCCAAAACAATGCGGGCGGATGCAGGGCGATACCTTGTTGTGCTTTTTCCGGCGGCGGCAAAATGTCATCGGAGGGCCACAAACCATTGGTTAAAGTTTTTTGATAATGCGGCGGCATTTTGGCTTTTTGCATGGCGCGGCGTGCGCCAAGTTTTGCATATCTTAATGGGCGGTGCGTTATGCGAATGCCGCCTTGCAACCTGCGAAAGACAGAAAACCAAACCCGCGCCGTGCCGTCATTTGCCGGCATTCCCAAAGCCCCGCTGTTGTGCCATAACCCGCCGCCGGTAAGTTGCGAAAAGGGAATGCCGCTGTGTCCGGCTATCATTCCGTCCGTTTGGCATTGTGCTATTTGTTGCGCTTTTTGGCGCGCCGGAGTTGATGCGAAAATAAACTGGTTGTCGGCATCGGCGGCGGCATGCAAGACCGTCAAAACCCGCCCGCCAAAAGACAACCGCACTTGTTCGGGCAAACTTGCAAACCATCTTTTGTGTTGCGGCGAAATGGTTTTTTTGGCATGGGCAAACCACGATGCCGAAAGCGTATCGCAAACGCCCCCTTCGGCAAAGCCGCAGCCGCAATCATCATTGTTTTCGGCAAGCGACCTTTCGCAGTTGCCGCGCACGATAATGCCTTTTGACATTGCCCGCCGGACTGTGCCGCAAACTTCATCCCCCCCGGCGCAATAGGCGACCATATCGCCGGTGCAAACCCAATTGGACGGCGGAATATTCGCCCGCTCCGCCGCCCGAAACAAAGCATGCAATGCTTGCAAGTTGCCGCAAACGCCGCCAAAAACCAGCATCTTGTCGCCGCGCACAATGCGCGTTTTGTCGTTTGTCATCAACATTTGCAATTTGTGGGATAAAAATCAAAACGACAACGGCACGGACGACAATGCGCGCTGTGAAAAGATAAACCTGCCGCCGCAAACAAAACCCAAATCGCGCCAATCCACGCGGTTTAGCACTTCCGCCAATTGTGCGACATCCGCCGCCGCATCGCGCGGGAATAGCGCCAAAACCGAACCGTCATAGTTGCGGCACGGATGGGTAAAAAACGGCGCCGCCCGCCGCGTTTTGGCATTGACATAAACCCGCGGCGCATCCGATATATGATGCATCCTCCCCCATTGCCACCAGTCGTTTTCGCCAAAACGGCGTATCCTGCGGCGGATAAGCGCGCCTTTGTGCGGCAGCAAACTTTTGTGCATCGCATTGAATATCATCCGCCGCGTTTTGCCGGTCGTGCGCGTGTGCGAGCAGACAAAATCGGCATTACCAAAACGCTCGCTGCTAAAAACCGAATCCATCCCGCTGACCGCCCCGACTTTGACACGGAAAATATCGCGGCACAAAACGCCCGCCGCATCGGCAAATATCAACTGCCCGTCAACAAGCGAAAACCGCCGCCCGCCGTTTGTCCGGCGGCAAAAATCATCTTTCTCAAAACGCCAGATGGCGCAGTTTGGCGCATAATCGCCGAATATGCGGGCATCGCCCATATCGTCAAAATCGGTTATCGTGCCGCTTTCGTATAAAAAAGCATTAAGTTTGCGCGCCGCCGTTGCTTTGATAAAATCGCGCGGCGTGATAAATATCAACTCGCCGCCCGGGCGCAAATGCCGCAGGCACTTGCCGATAAAAAACAAATACAAGTTGCTGCGCCGGTCAAAAAGCGCGTGCGGCAGTTTGGCGCGCGTTTGCGGGCAGATGTCGCGCCAGCGGACAAAAGGCGGGTTGCCGATAATGGTGTCAAACTTCTCACTCTCCGGCAAGTCAAAAAAATCCATCCGCCGCATACCGCTTTTGCAGTGCGCATGACAAATCTCAATGCCGGTGCAGTTTTGTATGCGGTCAAAAAACGCGCCATTACCGGCGGACGGTTCCAAAACCGAGCCAAAGTTGCGCCGCAAAGCAAGCATTTTTTCAACAACCGGCAACGGCGTAAAAACCTGCCCCAATGTTTTGACATTAGGCATATTTGCCGGTCAAATATTCGGCGATGATGGTTAACTCTTCGGGCAGTTGCATCATCGTGCGGGTTATATCCCGCGCCCGGAAAGAATGAAAAACTCGCCGCCGGGGGAGGATGCGAAGGTTTGGTTTTCTTTGTGTTCTTCCCAAATATGTCCGCCGTGTTTTCGCACGGCGTCTTTGGCATCTGCCAATGAATCCACGGCAAAATGCACCGCCCAGTATTGTTTGTTGCCGCGAATGTCGTCCGCCGCTTCTTGCACCATTACCGCGCATTTGTTATCGGTGTTATCATTGCCGTCTTTGTCAATCAAACGAAAATGTCCGCCGCCTTCGGCGACTTGCCGCCAGTTAAAAGTGTTTTCATAAAAGCCGCGCACGACTTCGGCATCCGGCACAAATAACTCATAACCGGCGATAATCCCCGTTGCCGATGATGCAATGTCGCCGCCGTCATAAATGCTAAAACCGGCGCCGGACGGGTCGCGTATCAATGCTATTTCGCCGTTGCCGAATTGGTCAAGCACTTCAACTTTGCCGCCGTTTTCGCCCGCCGTTTTTGCCGTTTGCGCCGCGCTTTCCACGGCGATATACGGCATCCAAAAAGGCGGCATTTTTATCTTGGCAAACTTCTCCGGCATCGGATAGACGGCTGCCACCGGCGAATCGTCAAACAAAGCAAAACGATAATCGTCAATCGCGCTGTCGGCAAAAGCCCAGCCCAAAACGCCGCCATAAAACCGCTCGGCGACTGCGACATCGTAGGACGACAAATCCGCCCAGACAAAACGATTAATGAACATCGTTATGGCAACAAAAAAGCCAAACGCTTATGATGATTGTTGCGGGCATCTTGCCGCCGCCACAACGCCGCCGCCGCCGTTTTGCACCCAAACCGCGCAATCTTCGCCTTCTTTCAACTTCGGCAAAGCCAACTCGCGACCTGCCGAAAGCGGGCGGTTTTGCAAAACCAGCACAACATTGGTATTTGTCAAAGTTTTGCCTTTGTTTTCGCCGGACGGCACTTCGGTTATCACCCGCCGCCGAAATACTGCATAATACAAATCACCGCCCGGCTGTAATGTCCCGCGCACTTGCGCCCGCCACTTGCCTTCTTCGTCATTCTCAAAATGCCATCTGACATTGTCATCACCGGCGTATTGCGCGGCATCTTGCGTTTTTTCTACCCCAAACAAAGCCGTCATAAAGCGGGAAAACCAGTTGTCATCGGCGACATCATCGGCGGCATCATCATCGGTAGCGGGGTTTTGTACTTTTGCTATCGCCGCGTCTATTCGCCCTTTGTGCGAGCCGCTTGACGCTATTTTACCGTGAATGATAAATTGCGGCGTCACACCGCCATTTCTGCCGACAATGCGGCGGTTATAAGCAAACTGTCTTTCGGAAAAGGCGTTTTGCGAAAACGGGTCTTCCCACGAGCCGGCAAGCCCGTATATCAAATCATCCCAATAATCCACATGCAACTCCAAAGGCAAAATATCATCGCGCGGCGCGTATTCCGCCGCCAGCAACTCTTCGGCGGGCGGGCAGGAATAGCAACCTTGCGAAGTGAACAATTCCAGCAAAACCACCGGGCGGGCATCGGAATCTTCCGCCGCCGCCGCCGCATCTTCTTGGGCTGCAACCTGCGCCGCGCCAAAAAATGCCAAAAGTATGGCGGCAAAAAGGGATATTGTGCGCGGCATTTGCTATAATCTACACAATCGGGCGAAAAAAACCAAACGCCCGAAGACAAATCCACCGGAGACAATGATGGCAAAAAAATCCTACGACAGCACCCGCATCAACACTTTCATGGCCGGGCTGATGCGGCGCAACCCGCACGAGGCGGAGTTTCATCAGGCGGTGCAGGAAGTCGCCGAGTCGGTCATGCCCTATATCCGCGACGACCGCCTGTATGCCGACCGGATTATCTTTGAGCGCATGACAGAGCCCGACCGCGTTTTTATCTTCCGCGTGCTGTGGGAGGACGAACAAGGCAATGTCCGCGCCAACCGCGGCTACCGCGTGCAATTCAACAACGCGCTCGGTCCCTACAAAGGCGGGCTGCGCTTTCATCCTTCGGTCAATCTGAGCATTTTGAAGTTTCTCGGCTTTGAGCAAACTTTCAAAAACGCCCTGACCGGCTTGCCGCTCGGGGCGGCAAAAGGCGGCGCCGACTTCAACCCGCGCGGCAAGTCCGACCGCGAGATACTGCGCTTTTGCAAATCGTTTATGCTGGAACTCTTCCGCCATATCGGTCCCAATATTGATGTGCCTGCCGGTGATATCGGCGTCGGCGAGCGCGAGGTCGGCTATCTTTTCGGGCAGTACAAGCGCATTACCGGCGAGTTTGCCTCCGGTGTTCTCACCGGCAAAGGGTTGTCTTTCGGCGGCAGTCTAATCCGCCGCGAGGCGACCGGCTTTGGCGCGGCGTTTTTTGCCGAGGAGATGCTGGCGGCAAAGGGCGATTCTTTGCGCGATAAGCGGTGCCTTGTTTCCGGCAGCGGCAATGTCGCCCAGCACTGCGCGGAGAAGATTATCGCCCTCGGCGGCAAAGTGCTGACGATGTCCGATTCGGACGGGTTTGTTTATGACAAAGACGGCATAGACGAAGCCAAACTCGCGCACATTATGCACCTGAAAAACGACAAGCGCGCGCGCATTGTTGAGTATGTCAAAAAATACAAAAAGGCGACCTTTCACAGCGGCAAAACCCCGTGGGGCATAGCGGCAGACGCCGCCTTTCCGTGCGCGACCCAAAACGAACTGAACGACAAGGACGCCGCGATGCTCATCAAAAACAAATGCCGCGCCGTTGCCGAAGGGGCAAACATGCCATCAACCGGCAAGGCGGTGCAGATGATGCGGCGCAAACTTCTCTTCGCCCCGGCAAAGGCGGCAAATGCCGGCGGCGTTGCCATCTCCGGCTTGGAGATGAGTCAGAACAGTTTGCGCTTGTCGTGGGACAAGACGGAAATGGAATCACGCCTGCGCGACATCATGCGCGATATTCACAGCCAATGCGCCAAATACGGCGCACATTCCAAAGGGGTGGATTATGTTGACGGGGCAAATATCGCGGGCTTTATGCGCACCGCCGGGGCGATGCTGGCGCACGGCGTTTAAGTTGCGGCGGCGGTTTGTTTGATGCTCCCGCAGGCGGCGGAAAATAATGCGCGGCAAGTTTGTCGTTTTTGAAGGCGCTGACGGCGCGGGCAAAAGCACGCAACTCGCCCTTGCCGCGCAATGGCTGCAAAAACGCGGCATCAAAGTCGCGACAAGCCGCGAGCCGGGCGGCACACCTGCGGGCGAAAAACTCCGTCATCTGGTTTTGGGCGAAGGGATGGACAGGCATTCGGAGTTATTTTTGATGCTGGCGGCGCGGCGCGAGAATGTGTGCAGTGTCATCATTCCGGCGCTTATGCGCGGCGAGTGGTTGCTTTGCGACCGCTTTGGCGATTCCACCCGGGCATATCAGGGAGGGGGGCGCGGCATTGACGAAAGTTTGATAGAACAGGCATCAGCCGCCGCCGAAGCGGGCGCGAAACCGGATTTGACTTTTTATCTTCTCGGCGGTGATAATAAGAACTCGTCAGTGCCGCTTTTGCCGTCCGCCGCGGGAGACGAAACTTTTGAGAAAACAACCGCCGATTTTTACCAGCGCGTTTGCGCCAAATACCGCGACCTTGCCGCGGCAAACAAAGACGGCTTAATGATTCGCATAGACAAAAACGGCATTCGCCGCCCGCGCGATGATATCGCCGAAGCGGTGCAGCGTCATCTGGCAAAAAAATTCAAGTTGTAATACGGGAGTGTGATGATGATTGACGAAGTGCCGCCGTGGCTGCAGCCGCTTTTGCAAAAAGCGCAACCGGCACCGGCATATCTGATAACCGGCGACGAAGGCGCGGGGGCGGATGTTTTGGCGCTCGCCATGGCGGCAAAGTTTTCCGGCGTCAATAATATTATGCAGCATCCGGATATTATGATTATCCGCCCGCACGAAAAAAAGAAAAGCGCGCAAGCCGAAAGCGGCGGCGGCGATGATGACGATGCACAAGCCGAAAGCGGCGGCGATGATGACGGCGGCAACGATGCCAAAGAACAAAGCGCGGCGAAAAGCAAAAAGAAAAAAAACCTCGCCATTTTTGTTGAAGACGCCCGCGCCATTACGGCGTTTTGCGCGTTAATGCCGATGACTTTGGCGCGGCGCATTGTCGTCATACTGCAAGGCGAAAAGATGCGCCCGGAAGCCGAAAACGCGCTGCTGAAAACTTTGGAAGAGCCGGGAAAAAGCAAGATGTTTATCCTGCGCGCCAGAAATACCAAACAACTTGCGCCGACCATCGTAAGCAGATGTCAAACACTATCCGCCCCGCCGCCTTCGCCGAAACAAGCGATGGAATGGTTGAAAGCAAACGGCGGCGGCGAGGGTGATTTGCACTATTACGGCGGTTTGCCGCTGGCGATAAAAGACGACCGCGAAAATACGCAGTTGCGCGCATCCATTGTCGGCGAACTCAACAAAGGCGCAAAAGCCGACATTCACGCCGCCGCCGCAATGTGCGCCAAAAGCAGCGATTGGTTTGAGTGTCTGCAAAAATGGGCGGCGGACGGCGCAAGGATATCCGCAGGCGCCGCGCCGCGCTATTTTCCGGCGACAAAACACTTGCGCGCGCCGCTTGCCAAGTGGCTGAACTTACATTCCAAACTCATCAAACGCAAAATACTGCTGGATTATCAACTATCCGCCGACTTGCGCATTAGGGAAACCCTGCATGCCTGCCGCCAAACACTTGCTGATTGATTCGCACTGCCACCCGCACTTTCCGCAGTTGGCGGGTTTGGGCGATTCTCTGGTTGCCGAAATGACGGAAAACGGCGTCAGCGGCGCGCTCGCCGTTGCGACAAGTTTGGCGGATGCGGTTGCCGTCAAGGATTTGACAAAAGCGCATCCGGATGTTTTTTATGCCGCCTGCGGCGTGCATCCGCTGACGGACGAAAGCGCGGATGATGATGAAGCGGCGATTATAAAATGCTGCGATGATGACAATGTCGTCGCCATCGGCGAGACCGGCTTGGATTTTTTTCGCGGGCGGGAGAGTGAGAAGATGCAGCGGCGGCGTTTTGCCGCTCATATTGCGGCGGCGCGCAAACTCAACAAACCGCTTATCATCCACACTCGCGATTCCCTGCCCGAAACGCTGGATATGCTGGCGGCGGAAAAAGCACAGGATTGCGGCGGGGTATTGCATTGCTACGGCGGCGATGCCGAAGGCATTGGCAAAGCGGCGAATATTAATTTTGTCGTATCTTTTACCGGCATCGTCAGTTTTAAGAATGCGGCGGAAGTTCGCGCTGCCGTCAAAGCCGCCCCCGCCGATGGTTATATGGTGGAGACGGATGCCCCCTATCTCGCCCCGGCACCGCACCGCGGCAAAGTTTGCACGCCGGCGATGGTTCGCCATGTCGCCAAAGTCATCGCCGCCATCCGCCACGAAACCTACAACGAAGTAGTAAAACAAACCACCGAAACATTTACCCGCCTGTTTTTATCCCGCGCATAACCGCGGCGGAATAAGAAAATAGCGGGTGTGTTAATCGGCGGCGAAGTTTATGACTCTGCCTGCTATGACGATGACTTTTTTTACCTTTCTCCCCGATAACTCGCGGGCGACTGCGGGGATGTTTTCCGCCGCCTTGCGGGCGGCTTGTTCGTCGGCATCGGCGGCAAGGGTTATTTGACCGCGCTTTTTGCCATTAATCTGCACTACCATCATCCGCTCGCCGCCGCTTTCGGCTTCGGCTTTGGGCCACGGCGCGATTGACAACTCGCCTTCATAACCCAACCTCTCCCACAACGCATCGCACAAATGCGGCACCGCCGGGGACAGCAACCGTAAGATAATGCCAAAACTCTCACGCAACAATGCCGCCGCCTTTTGCGCTTCAACTTCGCAGGACGAGCCGCTCTTGATTCGCGCCGCAGAAAATGCCATCATCAAATTAAGCATTTTCATCGCCGCCGATGGAATATTATTAAGACGCTGGCGTTCCATATCGTAGTTTGCTTTTGCCAATATTTTGTGCATCTCCCGCCCGGTGTTTTGCCGCTCAGCCGCGCCGCCCGCATTGGCTTTATCCGTTTCTTTGTCAAATGATTGGGCGATTTGTTCGCAATGTTTTGGCAACTCTTCGCCCGCCGCCCACAACCTTGCCAAAAAACGCGCACTGCCGCGCACGCCTTCATCCGACCATTCCAACGATTGTTCCGGCGGCGCGGCAAAAAGCATAAACAAACGCGCCGTATCCGCGCCGTACCGCTCTATCAACTCCTGCGGATCCACGGTATTACCGCGCGATTTTGACATTTTGCCGCCGTCTTTCAACACCATCCCCTGACACAACAAACGCTTGAAAGGTTCGGCATAACGCGCCGTTTGCGGGTACATTCCGGCATCGCGCATGAGTTTGTGAAAAAAACGCGAATACAAAAGATGCAAAACCGCATGCTCAACGCCGCCGATATACTGGTCAACCGGCAGCCAACTTGCGGCGCGCCCGTCGACCATCTTATCCCCGCAGTCATAACTCGCATAGCGGGCGAAATACCACGAGGATTCCACAAAAGTATCCATCGTATCGGTCTCGCGCTTTGCCGCACCGCCGCACTTCGGGCATTGGCAATTAACAAAATCTTCGTTTTGCGCCAATGCCGCACTTAACGGCTTGCCCGCTTCGGCTTTGATATCCGGCAGCATTACCGGCAGATTAGTTTCCGGCACATCGCCGCATTTGGCGCAATGTACAATCGGTATCGGGCAGCCCCAATATCGCTGACGCGATATTCCCCAATCGCGCAAACGATACTGCACTTCGGTTGATGCCAAATCCATCGCGGCAAGTTTTTCCGTCGCCGCTTTCTTTGCTTTTTCGTTCGGCATTCCGTTTAGAAAAGCGGAATTAATCATCACGCCGCTGCCGGTATATGCCGTGTCTGTAATCTTAAAATCATCATCGCCCTTTGGCGATACAACGGCGACAACCGGCAACCGGCATTGGCGGGCAAACTCCAAATCCCGCTGGTCATGCGCCGGACAGCCGAATATCGCGCCGCTACCGTATTGTGCCAAAATAAAGTTTGCAATAAACACCGGCAACTTGCGCGAGCGGTCAAGCGGATGTTCCACGCGCAATCCTGTGTCATAACCTTTTTTGTCGGCGGTTTTAATCGCCTCTTCGCTGACCGACAACCGCCCGCATTCTTGGATAAAAGCCGCCGCCTTGTCGTCTTTTGCCGCGCATTCGGCAGCCAAAGAATGCTCCGGAGCGATGGCGCAAAAAGTCGCGCCGAATATTGTGTCGGGGCGGGTGGTAAAAACTTCCAAAACATCATCGCGTCCGGCAAGCGGCATCTTAATCCTTGCGCCGAATGATTTGCCTATCCAGTTGCGCTGCATTGCCACAACCGAAGGCGGCCATCCCGTCAGAGAATCCAAATCATTCAGCAACTCTTCGGCATATGCGGTTATTTTCATAAAATACATCGGCACTTTGCGCCGCTCTATCGGCGCGCCGGAACGCCATCCCCTGCCATCCACAACCTGCTCGTTGGCAAGCACGGTTTTATCCGCCGGATCCCAATTCACCACCGCCGTCTTTTTATAAACCAAACCTTTGTCAAACAACCTCGCGATAAAAGTTTGCTCCCAGCGGTAATAGGATGCATCGCAAGTCGCTATCTCGCGCCGCCAATCCACGGCAAGCCCCAGCCGCATCAGTTGCTCGCGCATTTCGTTCATATTGTCGCGCGTCCATTTTGCAGGATGGATATTGTTTGCCATCGCCGCATTCTCCGCCGGCAAACCGAAAGCATCCCATCCCATCGGCTGCAAAACATTATCGCCCAGCATTCTGCGGTAGCGGCTTATCATGTCGCCGATGGTGTAGTTTCGCACATGCCCCATGTGCAGGCGCCCGGAAGGATAGGGAAACATTGACAGGCAATAAAACTTGTCGCCCGCGCCGTTATCGTCCGCCCGGAAAAGCCCGCGCTCAAGCCACTTTTTCTGCGCTTGTTCTTCTATCTTTGCAAAAGGATGCATCGGTGAAATTATACCCGCCGCTGCGAAAGGAAAAGGCGGTATGCCGGATTATCCGTCTCGTCATAAAACAGATACCCCAAACCGCGCAAAAAAGCCGCAAACTTCGCCCGCTCCGGCGGCGGCACTTGGACACCCGCCAAAACCCGACCGGCATCGGCGCCATGGTTGCGATAGTGAAACAAACTGATATTCCACTGCCGCCCGGCGCTGTTTAATCCGGCGAGAAAGTTCATCAACGCGCCCGGGCGTTCGGGGAATTCAAAACGGTATAATATTTCATTGTCGGCATTTGCCCTGCCGCCGACAAGATGACGAAGATGCAGTTTTGCCATTTCGTCGCCGGTCAAATCCAAAGTCGGCAAACCGGCGGCGCGCAGTTTTTTCAGCAACTCGCCGCGCTCGGCAACGCCACCGGTCTCCACGCCGACAAATATCTGCGCATCCGCACTGTCGCCCATCCGGTAGTTAAACTCGGTAATGTTGCGCTGACCGATGAGCGCGCAAAACTTGCGAAAACTGCCCGGTGCTTCCGGTATCGTAGCGGCAAACAATGCCTCGCGATTCTCGCCTATCTCGGCGCGCTCGGCGACAAAGCGCAGGCGGTCAAAGTTCATATTCGCCCCGCATGCCAAAGCGACAACTGATTGCCCGCGCCATTGTTTTTTTGCCGCATGCTTTTTCAGCCCCGCCGCGGCAAGCGCGCCCGCCGGTTCAAAGATAACCCTTGTATCATCATACAAATCCTTGACAGCCGCGCATATCTCATCATTGCCGACAACAATCATTTCGTCAACAAACGCCTTTGCCAGCATAAACGGCAACTTGCCCGGGCGGCGCACGGCAACGGCATCGGCAAAAATCCCCGATGACGGCAGAGTGATAAGCCTTCCCGCCGTCATTGACGCCGTCATTGATGCCGATTCGTCCGCTTCCACGCCGATAATCTTTGTTTGCGGGCGCAGCGCCTTGATATATGCCGCAACGCCCGCTATCAAACCGCCGCCGCCGACCGCGCAAAAAACCGCCCGCAGAGGTTCGGGATGATGGCGCAATATCTCCGCGCCAATGGTCGCATTTGCCGTAATAATGTCGGCATCGTCAAAAGGCGGAATGTAAGTTGCGCCGTTTTCCTTTGCCATCGCCATCGCCGCACTCGCCGCTTCTTCAAAACTGCCGCCAGCCAAAACAACGCGCGCGCCAAAAGCCCGCACCGCCGAAGTTTTTATCCGCTGCGTGTGCTTGGGCATAAATATCGTCGCCGGACAGCCCAAATGCCGCGCCGCCAAAGCAACGCCTTGCGCATGATTTCCGGCGGATGCCGCAACAACGCCGCGCTTTCGGCGCGCCGCGCCAAGGCGCATCATCTTATAAAACGCGCCGCGAATCTTGAATGAAAATACCGGCTGCAAATCCTCGCGCTTGATGCACACCCGGTTGGCGCACAAACGCGACAATGACGGCATATAAGTCAGCGGCGTCTCGCGCACCAAATCGTAAATGCGCGCATCCGCCGCCCCGCGCAAAATGCGCTCTTGCATCTTCGCCGCCGCCGTCATCTTTTTTATTCTAATCCATTAAATCAAAAGCATCGCGGCATTCAGCAATGCAGCCGTTGCCGCCGCCGCCGCAATATCGTCCAGCATAATGCCAAAACCGCCGCCGATGTTTTTGTCCAGCCATCCTATCGGCGGCGGTTTTGCCGCATCCAAAATGCGAAAGACGACAAAGCCCGCCGCCTGCCACAAGATATTATCCGGCAAAAACAATAAAACGGCGTAAAACCCTGTTATTTCGTCAAAAACAATCCCGCCGTCATCTGCAACCGCCAATGCTTTGGCGCTCCTGCCGCAAAGCCAAATGCCGCCTATCAACATTACCGCCAGCAGTATTATCTGCGCCGCAAAAGGCAAAGATGCCATAAGATAATACAACGGCAAAGCCAAAACAGTGCCGGCGGTGCCGGGCATTTTTGGCGTCAAACCGGCGCCAAAACCGCAGGCAATGCAATGACCGATATCGCCGAAAACAAAATGCTTTGTCGCTTTGGTTTTTGTTTCGGGTTTTTTATTCGCCGAAGTTGTGCTCATAACCGCGCCCGCTCAGTGATTCTTCTTTGCCGTCAATGCGCACATAACCGCCCTTCCCTTCCACAACAACGCCTATCCGCGCAATGCCCGGATATTCGCCGATGCTATCGCGGCGGGCGGCGGCGGCGCAAAATAGTATTTCATAACCATCGCCGCCGTCCAGCATTAAATCCAACCGCTCTTTTTGCGGGAGTGTTTGCATTGTCGCGCTTGCCGGAATGTTTGCCGCATCTATTACAAACTTCGCCGCCGATGCCTTTGCCATTTCGCAAACTGCCACGGATAACCCGTCCGACAAATCCATCGCCGCGCTTGCGACTTGCGACAAAGTTGCCGACAAATCCAAACGCGGAGACGGATTATGCAAACGCGCCCTGCTCTTTTCATCGGCAATAGCCGGTTTGTGCAATGCCAATGCCGCATCGCCGATTGTGCCGGAAAGCCAGATATCATCACCCGGTTTTGCCCCGCCGCGTGTGATAGCCTTTTTGTCAACTTCGCCGATGACGGTTGTCGTCAGTTGTGTTTGCGCCCCGCGCGTCAAATCGCCGCCGATAATGGCATAGTCGTATTGTTTTGCACTGCTCTTAAAACCTTCGCCGATGGCGGCAAACCATTCTTCTGCATTTTTACCGCCGAAAGTTATCGCTATTGTCATCCACAGCGGGCGCGCGCCCATCGCGGCAATGTCCGACAATGATACCGCCGCCGCCTTGCGCGCGATAAAACACGGATTATCATTATCGCGAAAATGCACACCGGCGACAAGCGTGTCGGTGCTAATGGCAAGTTTGCCGCCGCTTGCCGTTTTTACGACTGCGGCATCATCGCCAATGCCGACTTCCACACTTTCGTTTGCGGCATAGTTGAAGCATTTGCCGATGACATCCCGCTCGCGCACCGAAAAGCCAATCTTCGCCGCCGCTTTGTATCAGGCGCAGGATGCGACCGCCCGCTTGGTCAGAGTGTGCATTAACGATGCGCGATATTCGGCGGAGCCATGCATATCACTCATCAAATTTTGCACTTCCGCTTGCGGCACTTCGGGGACGGCATCGGGCGAGAAGTTTGCCTTCAAGGCATCCTCAACCGGCGGCGCGCGAAAAACGCCGCCATTGCCCGCGCCGGTATAAGCGACACGAACGCCGCCGGAAGTTTGGGCGACAAACACGCCAACCAAAGCATACAACGATGCCGGCTGGGCGAACTTTTGATAAGCGGCTTTTTGCGGCACCGGCAAGTGAAGATGTGCAATTATCTCGTCCTCTTCCAATGCCGTGGCAAACAAGCCGCAAAAGAAATCATCGGCGTTTATCTCCCGCTTGTTGGTATGCACCGAACCGCCAAGCGCCAAAAGCGCCGCCGGATAATCGGCGGCAGGGTCGTTGTTTGCGACGGACCCGCCGGCAGTGCCGCAATTGCGCACTTGCGCATCGCCAATGCCGCCAGCCAACTTTGCCAATGCCGGAATATTATCGCGCACCAAAACACTGGCGGCGACTTCGGCATGCGTAGCCATCGCCCCGACAACCAAACCTTTGGTCTCGTGCATGCGAATGCCGCGCAACGCTTCAATCGCCGACAAATCCACAACGGCGCGCGGGCTGTTTAGCCGCTGCTTCATGGTCGGCAGCAATGTCATGCCGCCGGCAAGCGCCATCGCATCGCCGTCCGCCAGCAGTTTCGCCGCATCGGCAACCGACGACGGCTTGTGATAATCAAATGATTTCATCGCAGTTTTTCTCCTTTCGGGCTTGATGATTATTGTGCCGCTTTGGCGTCTTGCAGCGCGCGCCAAACGCGATAGGGCGTTGCCGGCATCTGAAAATGCCCGACTCCGCGCGCCGACAGCGCATCCAAAAGCGCATTGATATAAGCGGGCGGCGAGCCGATGGCGCCGGTCTCGCCGACTCCTTTTGCCCCCAGCGCATTGTGCTTGCACAGGGTTTCGGTTGTCGCCGTTTGCAACTTGTCCATCAAGGGCATATCGGCGGCGCGCGGCATTGCATAATCCATCATGCTGCCGCTGAGCAGTTGCCCGTTTTCGTCATAAACGGCATGCTCCAAAAGCGCCTGCCCCAAACCTTGCGCCAAGCCGCCATGCACCTGCCCTTCAACAATCATCGGGTTGATAACCCTGCCGACATCGTCCACAGTGGTAAAAGCCAAAACTTCAACCGCGCCGGTTTGTTCATCCACTTCCATCTCGCAAATGTGGCAGCCTGCCGGATAAGTGAAGTTATGCGGGTCATAAAAAGCCGTCTCTTCCAAACCCGGCTCCAACCCTTCGCCGTCATCGTGCGCACTTTTGTGCGGGAAGTTGTGCGGGACATACGCGGCAAGGGCGACTTCCTGAAAAGTTTTGCCATCGCCGCCAGCCGAAAACTTGCCATCGGCAAAAACAACATCGGCAACATCCGCTTTTAATAAATGCGCGGCAATCTTTGTTGCTTTGGCGATAACCTTGTCCAATGCGCGGTTGATGGCTTCGCCGCCGACGGCAAGCGAGCGCGAGCCGTAAGTCCCCATTCCAAAAGGCACCTGGGCGGTATCGCCGTGGATGATGGCGATATCTGCGGGCGGCAAGCCCAACTTGTCGGCGACAATCTGCGCGAATGTGGTTTCATGCCCCTGCCCGTGGCTGTGGCTGCCGGTGAAAACCGAGACGCCGCCGGTCGGATGCACCCGCACCGTTGCCGACTCAAACAAACCGGCGCGCGCGCCCAAACTGCCGACAACCGCCGAAGGCGCAATGCCGCATGCTTCAACATAAGTGGATATGCCGATACCGCGCAGTTTGCCGCCCTTTGCAGATGCTTCCTTGCGGGCGGCAAACCCGTCCCAATCGGCAAGTTTCAATGCCTTGTCCAATGATGCATGATAATCGCCGCTGTCATATTCCAGCGCAACCGGTGTTTGATAGGGGAATGCGTCAATGAAGTTTTTGCGCCGCAACGCAATGCGGTCAATGCCAAGTTGCCTTGCCGCGGCATCCACAATCCGTTCCAGCAAATAAGACGCCTCGGGCCGTCCGGCGCCGCGATAGGCATCAACCGGAGCGGTATTGGTAAAAACCGCTTTGACATTGGCGCATATCTTCGGCGTCTTATAAACACCGGACAGCAAAGTCGCATACAAATAAGTCGGCACGCAAGTGGAGAAAGTGGACAAATACGCGCCCATATTCGCCATCGTATTCACTTTCAGCGCCGTGAAGTTGTGCTCGGCATCAAGCGCCAGCGTAATGTCGCTAATGTGGTCGCGCCCGTGCGCGTCTGTCAAAAACGATTCGCCGCGTTCCGCCGTCCATTTGACCGGGCGGCGCACTTTTTCCGCCGCCCATGTGCAGATGGCTTCTTCGGCGTAGTGGTATATCTTGGAGCCAAAGCCGCCGCCGACATCGGGGGCGACAATGCGAAGTTTATGCTCCGGAATCTGCAGCACAAAAGCGCCCATCAACAGGCGGATGAGATGCGGGTTTTGCGAAGTCGTGTGGAGCGTGTAGTTGCCGCCCGCTTCGTCAAACTCGCCGATGGCGGCGCGCGGTTCCATCGCCACCGGCGACAGGCGGTTATTGACAATGCGCAGGGAAACTTTGTGCGCCGATTCATTTATCGCATCGTCAATCTCTTTTTCGCCGCCTTCCGCCGTGCACAACTGCCAATCAAAACAAAGGTTATCCGGCGCTTCGGGATGGACGGCATCGCCGCCGCCTTTGGCGGCTTTTTCCATATCAACAACGGGAGTATGCACTTCATAATCCACCGCAATCAATTCGGCGGCGTCTTTGGCGGCGGCATAACTCTCGGCAATAACGACCGCCACCTGGTCGCCGACATGATTTACGCGGTCTTTGGCGATGGGCGGATGGGCGGGTTCTTTCATCGCCTCGCCGTTTTTGCCGGTAATAGCCCAGCCGCAGGGAATGCTGCCGCAGTGCATATCCGCGCCGGTAAAAACAGCGACAACCCCGGCGGCGGCTTTTGCCGCGCTTGTGTCAATGCTGTTAATATCCGCGCGGGCGTGCGGCGAGCGCAGGATGAAAGCATAAGTTTGGTTCGGGCGGTTGATATCGTCCGTGTAGTTGCCGCGCCCGGTGATAAAGCGAAAATCCTCCACGCGCTTCATCGGCGCGCCGATGCCAAAGGGTTTTGTCATGAGTGCTTCTCCGTTTGTTGCGCCGCCGCCATAATGGCTTTGACGATATTATGATAGCCGGTGCAGCGGCACAAGTTGCCTTCCAGCCAATGGCGGATATCATCTTCGGTCGGCTTCGGCTTTTGGCTCAGCAAATCGGCGGCGCTCATTATCATCCCCGGCGTGCAAAACCCGCACTGCAAGCCATGATGCTCGCGAAATGCCTCCTGCAGCGGATGCAGTTTGCCGCCTTCGCCTTCCATCCCTTCAATGGTGGTAATGTCGCAACCATCGGCACGGACGGCGAGCATCGTGCAACTTTTGACCGATTTGCCGTCGCACAACACTACGCAAGCCCCGCACTGGCTTGTATCGCAACCGACATGCGCGCCGGTCAGGCGCAAGTTATCGCGCAAAAAATGCACCAGCAAAACCTCCGGCGCAACATCGGCGGCTATCTGCCGCCCGTTGACTTTCATCTTAACCTGCATAAAACAAATCCCTCCGTGTTATGCCCGATTGTATCACACACAAGCATATCGCCGCCCGCATTGGACATTTGCCAAAAAAAGGGCGGCATCTCTGCCGCCCCTTTCGTCAATAACCGAATGCGGAATTCGTATTTTACGGCACTTTCCAGCCCGGAATTTTTGAATAGTCGCACTTCTTTTCATGTGCGATTTCTCGCATCTCGTCATACTTTCCTTTGTACGCAACCAATCGCTGCTGTTCGGCATCGGACAACTCCTCGTGTGCAACGCCGTCAACAATTTGCTTTGCGCCACCGAGCATTAATCCGCCGGCAAGCACCCACCCCAAAGGAGTGAGAACAAGAGCACTCGCCATCGCCGCACCCGCCGCACCCACCAGAGCGCCTTTGCCGACTTTGCCGACGGTGTCTTCGTCTTCGGGGTTTGTGAAGAGATATTTTGCCTCGCCGACCACATGCTGCATACCATCAAACAGGCGCGGGCAATCATAATCGGCATACGGCGATACATACGGAGTCGAAGCGGCTACCTTCTTGCTGCCGCCGCAAGCGGGCAAAAGCAAGGCAAGCCCGACCAAAATGGCGGGGGCAAGTTTTTGTTTTTTCATGGTTTTTGCTCCTGTGTTTTTTGGCAAAATGGAAATACGGGCGAAAGTATAGCACATTGCCGCCCAAAACGCCATTTTCGCCAAAACCAGCCCCTTTCGCACAATGTCCGCCCTTCGCCCATAGATTCCCGCTTTTGCGGGAATGACGATGTTAAAGCCCTGAAAGGGCGGCCTGTTCATAGCACGGGGCAACGCCCCGTGAATCGGCATTATGAAATAAATAAGCCCTGAAAGGGCGACCGAAAACAATGGCGGCAAATGTCAAACGGGCGGGGGTTTGGCTTTGCGGTTTTTGCCGGGCTTTGCCCTGCAAAAGAATGGGACGCCCTTACAGGGCTTGATTAATTGAAATGCCGTCACGGGGCGTTGCCCCGTGCTATGAACAGGACGCCCTTTCAGGGCTATGGCAAAAGGAGATTCCCGCTTTCGCGGGAATGACGGTTGTTTGTCATTCCCGCCGCCCTCGTCATTGCCGCCCCTTTTGTCATTCCCGCGAAAGCGGGAATCTGATGGCGGCGGTATTTCCATCATTGCCGAGCTTGCCGTCAGGGTTATAAACATTGTGGCAAATGTCGTTGTGCGGGTTGTTGTGGTAATTGCCGCCATTGTTGTGGTTGTGCGGGTTGTTAGCGTTGTGGTTGTCGGCTCGCCGACAATCTGCTCGCTGCCTTGCACGATGGTTATCGTCCAGGGAATAACAGCACTGCGAAAACCGGTATGAAAACCAATTTCGTTCGCTTGGGAAGAATCTATTATCGCGTGCCGGTTGCCGTCAAAAAGATTTCTGCTCAATGTCAGCACAAAAGGACGCGCGGCAGGTAGCGGCGGCAAAGTTACCAAATAC
>JBPCWZ010000091.1:0-15856 GCA_051009015.1 Gammaproteobacteria bacterium
AGCCGACTCTGCCGCCCGATATTGGAATATCGGCAAACATAAAGCCGTTTTGCCGCAGGGAAGTAATGCCGGATTCGTATTCGGCAAAGGCGGCGGCATCGTCAAAGACGGAATGCTCAAAGCGCAACCGCCCCCACCAAGTATCAAGGAATTCCCTGCCTTTGGCATGCGATACCATTGCGGCGGCATTCCAATCTTCCTCTTTCCACTGATGGCGAACGCCAAACTGCCGATAGCCATTGCCGTCAAGTCCGCTGACAAAAGCCGCGAAGTTGCCGACATCTACGGCGTTTTCGCTTTGGCAATTACCAACCGCATAAAATGGCGCACTTTGGCATTCGCCATTATCACGGCGGTAGGTTTGGTCGGGGAATGCCAACCAAACATCGGCATTAGCATCGTGGTCCCAACCCAAATCACAGAATACACGACGCCGATTATCCTGCCAACATAACTCGTGTATCTGCACTTCGGTTTTGGACACCGTGGTCGTAATAGTCATATTTGCACCATTTGTGCAACGAATACGATATCCGCGTGCCGATGAATTAGTGCCAACCAAACTATTAAATGCGATGCTATTGCACCGCTCGTTAGCAAAGTTCGCAACATATACGGTTTCGTTGACGGTTATCCCCTGAAGAGCATTCCACCTTTCGTCCAGTGTGAATGAGTAATTACCAAGTTGGCTACCAAGCGTGGTGGTTGTAGCAACACCGCCCGGAGTAATGGCGGGACCTCCTTCAAAACCGCCATTTATAACCGATACGCCATTTCTGGTCAAGTGCCGATAATGTTCTGGAACCGCGATTGTGATGAGAGTATCGGCACTATCAGCCGCCATAATGACGGAGACATACGCTACCCGATATTCCGGTTGCGGTTGTGGAGTTACGGAATTGCCGCCGCCGCCGCCGCCGCAAGCCGTCAAAAACCCGAAGGCGAAAATGACGCAAAAGGCGCGCAGAAAGTTAAAGCCGCCGGAATTGCCGCCCTTGCCTTGCGCCGCCGAAGTGGGCAGAGAGAAAAGCCGACCGAAAACGGCGAGAATCGCCACCGCGAGGATGGCTTTGAGGGTTTTGAACATTGTGATGTCCTTTGTTGGTTGAGGTCAACGGGAAACCGCATTAAGCGGTTAGACAAGGGAATGATAGCACAAAAACCGGCGATGTTAACAACTATCCGCCAAAAATTCCGCTTTGTTGTATTTTCACACTATGGCGGCAAAAATGCCGGGTCGCCTCAACAATGTGCCTACACACTTGTATTGCCTATTCCGCCACTGCTGGCGTATTCTATTTGGCAAACAACCCGACGGCGGGTTGTGTAGACATAATTGAGGTTTTGCGATTATAGCACCCTGCCATTCCCGCCTTCGTAGAAATGGCGGGAAATTTGGTTTTTTGTCATTTATGTGATAATATACAAATGTCATTCTTATCAACAATACACAAGGAGGAAAACAATGACAGATGTGTTCATCAGTTACAGCGGTCGCGCTGGCGCGGAAATTGCCGATGAATTTCGGAAAGAACTGGCGAAAATTGCGGTGCAAAGCGGGGTTCCGGAATCCGAAATGCAGGTATTTGTCGCCCACAGGTCTATCCATGCCGGTGCGAACTGGGAAAAGGAGATTTGGGAAAATCTCCCCCGGTGCAAGTGGTTCTTTTATGTTGTGACCGAAGGGTCCAACAAATCGCATTACGCCCAGCAAGAACTGGGGGCGGCCATTGCCCTCAAGAAAACCATCTTTCCGCTCCTCGGTAAAGGCGTGTCCGCCAAGGACTTGCCCGGTTTTATTAAGGGCTGGCAAGCCGTGGATATCGCGGGGGCACGAGACAAAATCGCCGAAATGATAGGCGATATCATCGGGCAAAAAAAGGCGGAGATTCGGGATATTCAAGACAAAAAGCAAAAAGACCAAACCGGCAACATCCTGCTGGCATTGGCGGGCGTTGCGGCGTTGGCTGGCGTGTTTTTTAAGAAATAACCCCGCCCGCCCGAAGCACGGGGCAAAGCGCGAAAGTGCGCCGCCCCGTGAATCGGCATAATCATTATCCATTGATTATCGCGCAAGCGATAATCCGTTGCATTGCGGCGATGGTTTGGGAGATTCCCGCTTTCGCGGGAATGACGAGGGGTGCGGTGGTTAGAAGTTTTCTTTCAGGTCCATTCCGGCGTATAAACTTGCGACTTGGTCGGCGTAGCCGTTGAAGGGGTCGGTTTTGCGGCGGGTGGGGAGGAAACTGTCGGTGATGGCACGCTCGGATGATTGACTCCATCTCGGGTGCGATACTTCGGGATTGACATTGGCATAAAAGCCGTATTCGCGCGATTGGGCGGCATTCCATGTTGTTTCCGGTTGTTCTTCCGTAAAGCGCAGTGCCACAAGTGCCTTGCCGGATTTGAAGCCGTATTTCCACGGCACCATCAGGCGCAAAGGCGCGCCGCATTGGGTCGGCAACAACTCGCCATAAACGCCGAAAACCATCATCGTCAGCGGATGCATCGCTTCGTCCATCCGCAAACCTTCCAGATAGGGCCACGGCAGGGAAGAGTTGGCGCGGTCGGGGAAAAGTTCCACAGGGTTGAAAGTTACAAACTGCACATATTTGGCATTGCCGGTCGGCTTTGCCGCTTTGATGATGTGCGAAAGGGAATAGCCCATCCACGGGACGACCATTGACCACGCTTCCACGCAGCGCAAACGATAAACGCGCTCTTCCATTGGCGCGAGTTTCAGCAAGTCGTCAATGTCCATAACGCGCTCTTGGGCGACTTCGCCTTCTATGGAAACCTGCCACGGGCGCGGTTTGTAAAGATGCGCATTCGCCTGCGGGTCTTGTTTGCCGGTGCCGAGTTCGTAGAAGTTGTTGTAGGCGGTCATTTTGTCGTGCGGGGTGATGTCGGCAAAGCCGCCCGCTTCGGCGGTGTATTTTGCCGGTTTGTCGTAAGTCGGTGTTTGCGCTTCGGCGCGGGCGTTGCCGGTATGCAAAACCGCCGATGATGCGGCAAGTGCCATCGGCGCGGCAAGCATCGCGCGCAAAACTTTCCGCCTTTGATAAAAGGCGCGCGGGGTTATCTCGGAAGGCGAAATGCCGCCCGAAGGCAAAAGTGTGTTTTGTTTGATAATCATAGTCATACCATTGTAGCGCAAAAAAGCCGGATTTTAACCCCGTTTGTCATTGCCGCCCTCCCCCCGCTTGTTGCCGTCATTTTGCCGGCTGTCGCGGGGGTAGAATGTTTTTTTGTGCGGGTTTGTGCTTATTGTGCCGATGTTGTCGGAATGCGGCGGCAGGCGAGAGGGTTGGCGGATGCCATTGCCGCTTTGGCGGGCGCGCATTCGGCGGCGGCGGTTGAAGTTGCGGATGCGGTTGCGGAAGATGGTGTTTTTGGCAGGATATTGCCGCGGGTTGCCGCGCATTTTGCCGCGCCGGTATTGCCGCGTCCGGATATTCTTGTCGCTTGCGGCGGGGCATCTGCCGCCGGGGCTTTGCGGGCAAAAAAAGACGGGGCTTTTGTTGTTTATGTGCAAAAGCCGCCGTTGTCCGCCCGGGCTTTTGATGTTGTCGTTTGCGGCATGCACGATTATGGCGGCGGCGGCAAACTTGCCGATAATGTTGTGGGCATCGCCGGTTCGGTCGGCGGAGTCAATGCCGCTATGCTGGCGCGGCGCAAAAAACGCGCTTTGGAGAAGTTTGTCAAAATGCCGCGCCCGCTGACGGCTTTTATCATTGGCGGCGACAATCGCGCCTTTTCGCTGACGCCCGCATTGTGCCGCCGTTTTGTTGATGAAGTGCTAAAAGGCGGCGGCGCGGTTTTGGCATCATCTTCGCGGCGGACAAGCGCACAATGCCGCCGGATATTGGCGGATGCAAACCGCGACAATGACGGGCGGTTTTATTATTATGATGATGACGGCGATGACGAAAAGGCAAAAGAATATTATTATGACATTCTCGCCGCCGCCGACCGCGCGGTTGTCAGCGGCGATTCGGTCAATATGACAAGCGAAGCGGCGGCGGCGGGAATGCCGGTTTATATTTTGCCGCTTGCCGTGCGAAATAATTCCGCCGCCGTCAAGTTTCATGCTTTTCATTCGCAGATGGTCAAATGCGGGGCGGCATTAATATGGCGGGGGGAGTTTGCCGATAATGCAAGTTGGCAACCCGCCGCTTTTGACGAAACGGCGCGGGCGGCGGGTGTCGTCTGGCAGCGTTATTTGCATTGCCGCCGTGTGTTAGAATGCCAAAACAATGACGGCGATTAATTGGCAGGGGTTGGACGCCGCACAGGCGGGGCAAAGCCCGTTTTCGCATCTTCTTGTTGCGGATTTTATCGCCGCCGATAAGATGGATGCCGTTGTGCGCGATTTTCCGAAGGTGCCGGATGCCGGGTCTTTTCCCGCCGCATCATTGGATTGCGGGGGGGCTTTTGGCGGCTTTTTGGACGAGTTGCGCGGCGGGCGTTTGGCGGAGTTGATGGGCGAAAAACTTGGCATTGACTTGCAAGGCAAACCGGCGATGATAACCGTGCGCGGACATTGCCGCGAAACGGACGGCAAAATCCATACCGATTCTTCCGGCAAACTTGTCACCGTGCTTATCTATATGAATGACATTGCAGAAGATGGCGGCGGGCGTTTGCGCTTGCTTAATGGTCCCGGCGATATGGACGATTATTTTGCCGAACTGACACCGCGCCGCGGGGCGATGGTCGCTTTTGCTTGCGCCGAAAACGCATGGCACGGGCACAAACCTTATTGCGGCGAACGCAGGGCTATCCAACTTAACTGGGTGCGCGATAACGACTATTTGCGCCGCGAAAAACGGCGGCATACTTTCAGCGCGGCATTGAAGACGGCGCGCGGCAAACTTCGCGCGGCTTTTTCATAAACGATAAAAATGTCGCTGCCGATAGAAACTTTCAGCAACCGCGCCGGCGGCTTTACTTATTTCAAGGCGCTCGGGCATCCGCTTGTCGCCGATAGTGCCGCCGCCCTTGTCGGCAAAATTCGCGCCGCAAAATGCGCCGCCGTTTATGACCCTTTGGGGCAACTTCCGGCTTTTGCCGCTTTGCATGGCTTGTCGCGCGATGATTATCAATCGCTTTATTGGCGCGATGCTTTGCAGTTGTGCGCCGATGATTGCGCCGCGCTTTGTATTACCGGGTTGCCAAAAAGCGGCGCCGACTTGCTTTTTATTCCGGCTTTTGACGCCGCGCCGCTGCTTGCGCAAGTGCGCCACTTATTGCCCGAAGGTTGCGCCGTGATGACTTTGGACGAAATGCGCATTCCGCCGCGCCTTTTGACCGACAAACGGAACTATCTTAATAAACTTAACTTCGCGACAAACTTCGCTTTCTTTCGCGACCAGGACGAAAAGGGCGAAAAGGGCGGGCGGCATACGCGCATTACAACCGCAAACTATTGGGGCGGTTATGGCGCAAAAGATACTTTTTTGTGGTGCCGGTTGTTTGGCGAAGATGGCGCGGTGCTTGCCGATTTTGAAATGCCGCTTGGTCCGGCAAATGGCATTGTGACCATTGACAGCCGGAAAGTGCGGGCGGCGCATTCTCTGCCGCCGTTTTGCGGGCAGTTGTTTATTTCGGTTGTCAATGGCGCCGGACATGATATTGTCAAATATGTCATAGATACTATCGGCGATGACGATGGCGAAAGCAGTTGCACGCACGATGCGAATGCATGGCCCGCCGATTTGTATGCCGGTTTGCCCGCGCCCGCCGAAGGCGAAAAGGTTATTTTGTGGGTGCAAAACTCCCACCCCGCGCCGATACCGGCAAATGAAATAGGGCTTAATGTAATGGGCGCGGAAGATACGGCGCGTTATTTGGACGAAACGATTGCGCCTTTTGCCAGTTGTGCGCTGGATGTCGCCGGGCTTTTGCCGGAAGTCAAATGGCCGCAACAACTTGAAATACGCGCCGGAAAATGGTTTGTCCGCCCGCGCTACGAAGCGACAACCAAAAGTGGGCGGCGGCGCATTAATCATCCCAATGTTGAACGGACGGATTTGTCGCATGACGAACAAATCCGCCGCGCCGCATCTTTTATCGGCAAGGGTTTTATACTGCCCGCGCCGATATTGCCGCTTGCCGATTTTGACACTATTGCTTTGCCGACTCCGATGTCATCTGCGCAAACTTCGCTGCCAATTGAAGTTATCCTTTATGGCGCAAACGGCGAGGAAAAAACACGCGAGAAGTTGGGCGTAATGCCGCGCGATAACTGCCGCGAGTTGGCTGTCGGGCGGATGTTGCGCGATGCGGCAAAAGGCGAACAATACGGGCATGCCGAACTGGTTTATGATATGGATGCGGATGGCGTTATGGACGGCTGGCTGCATTCGCTCTTTCGCTATGCCGATTCGGATAGCGGGCATATTGCCGATACTTCATTTGGCGCGCATCTTTTTAATCATTCTGTGGTATTTCGCAACGAGCCGCAATCTTACAAAGGACCGCCGCCGGGGCTGAGCACCCGTTTGTTTTTGCGCCTGATGCCGCATCCGGCGCGGGTGTTTTGCCATCTCATCTATCCGGTTTCGGCAAAGTGGCATGCCAAAAGCACTTCGCGGCTGGAACTGAAAAACGCCGCCGGGGAAGATATCGCCGCGCACGATTTTGCCATTTCGGCAAGCGGGTCATTTTTCTTTTTTGTTGACGATGTTTTCGGCGAGGCGGATTTGCATACCGCCGGCGAAGACGGTTATATTCTGGTGCGCGACCAAACTTGCCGCTTGTTTGGCTACCATGGCTGGCGGCAGGGCGGCGGCTTTGCCTTTGACCATATGTTCGGCTTTTGATTTTTGTTGCGGGGTTTTTGGCGATGGGGGTGAAGATGTTGTTGCGGCTGGCTTTGGTGGCGGTGATGCTTATTTTGGCGTCTTATCTGCACGACTTTTATGACCTTTGACTTTTGGAGGGTTGCGGCGATGCGGAAGTTTTTGACGGCGGCATTTTTGGTGGCGCTGGCGCTGGTGTTTTTTGCCGCGCCTTTTTTGACGCGATGACTTACAACTACGCCGCCGCCGCCAAACTTTCGCTGCTTGCCGTGCTGATGTTCGGCTTTGGCTTTGCGATGGTGCCGCTGTATTACAAGTTTTGCGAAGTTACCGGCATCAACAACTTGCTCGCCGCGGACGAAGCCCCGGCGCAGGTTTTGGCGGCGCGGGATGTCCGCATTGAGTTTGATGTCAACTCCCGCGCGCAAATATCCATCACGCCAACCGTCCGCTCCATCAACAAAGCGCGAACCGGAGAGTCGTATTCGGTCATCTACACGATAACAAACACCAGCGGGCGCACACTTGTCGGGCAGGCGGTGCCTTCCTATGCCCCGCGCCGCGCGGCAAAGTGGTTTGCCAAGATTCAATGTTTTTGTTTTGACAAACTGACTCTGCAAAAAGGCGAAGTTTTGCGGGCGCCGGTGGTTTTTGTCGTCGCATCGGAGTTGCCGGAAGATATCCCCGCCATCGCATTGTCCTATACTTTTTTTGAAGTGGAGGGCGCGCAATGACGAAGATAACTTCGGCAAAGAACCGGGGGTTTGGCGTTTTTTTGCGGGCGGTTGTTGCGGTGCTTGCCGGTTTTATCGGCATCCGCGGCAGCCGCGCGGCAAAGGGCGATTCTTCATTGCGCCCGGTGCATCTGGCGGTTGCCGGGCTTTTTGCCGTGGCGTGTTTTGTGTTTTTGCTGCTGGCGATTGTCGGCGCGGTGGTCGGTTTGTAATATAATGCCGGATATGCCCGAAGCGCATCAGCATTATTTTGTCCCGCGCCCGTCGCGCTGGCCCGCTTATTGCGCGGTTGCGCTGTTGCTTGTTGTTTCGGGGGCGGTGTTGTTGTTTAACCGCACGGCGATGGGGCTTGCGCCGTTTTTGCTGGGTTTTGCCTTTTTGGTTTATGTCGCCGTTGGCTGGTGGGGCGATGTCGCCCGCGAGTCGGAGAGCGGCGAATACCGGCAGTGGGAGGATATGTCGTTTCGCTGGGGGATGGGCTGGTTTATCTTTTCGGAGGTAATGTTTTTCGGCGCGTTTTTCGGCGCGCTGTTTTATGCCCGGGTGATATCCGTGCCCGATCTGGGCGGCGCGGGCAGCAAGATACTCTGGCCCGGTTATGACGCCATCTGGCCGACGGCGGGTCCGCATTTCCCGGTGGATTTTGAGACGATACCGGCTTTTGGCGTGCCGATGATAAACACCGCCATATTGCTGACTTCGGGCATAACGATAACATGGGCGCACTGGGCTTTGCAGTGCAACCGCCGCCGTCAGTTGCTTGCCGGTTTGGCTTTGACGATACTTCTGGGCGTGTGTTTTCTGGCGCTGCAGATGTACGAATACCGCGAGGCGTATGTGGATTTGAACCTGCGGATGGACAGCGGCATATACGGCTCCACTTTCTTCATGCTAACCGGCTTTCACGGCATGCATGTTACGGCGGGGACGATAGGCCTGATAGTCATCTTCGGCAGATGCTGCGCGGGGCATTTCACTCCGGGGCGGCATTTCGGCTTTGAAGCGGTAGCATGGTATTGGCACTTCGTAGATGTCGTCTGGCTGCTGCTTTTCGTCATCGTTTATTGGTTATAGTTTGCGGGCAAAAGGGAAGACGGCAAATCTTGGGCATGCGCCGAAGGGCATGCCGCTAACAAACAACGGAAGACCGCCATGACCGATTTTTTACTTGACTTCGCAGAGTTCATGGGCAAGCCTTTGCCTCCTTTGCATCTGGCGGCGAAAAAGGGCAATATCGCCGAAGTTAGCCGCTTAATTGACGGCGGGGCGGATGTTAACGCCAGAGATAACAATGGCGAAATGCCTTTGGATTATGCGGCAAAACACGGTCAAACCGAATCCGTGGTTGTCCTTGTTAATGCGGGGGCGGATGTTAACGCCAAAGATGACCATGGCTGGACGGCTTTGCATGTGGCGGCAGAGTATGGTCAGACCAAAACCTCGCTTGTCCTTGTCAATGCGAAGGCGGATATTGAAAGTAAAGATGTTCATGGTCAGACGCCTCTAAATCAGGCGGCATGGGCGGGTAAAACCGCAACTTCACTCGCGCTTGTCAAAGCGGGCGCGGATATTAAGGCGAAAAAGAATAATGGCGATACGCCTTTGCATTCGGCGGCAAGGGTGGGTAAAACCGCAACTGCGCTCGCGCTTGTCAAAGCGGGCGCGGATATTAAGGCAAACGATAACCAAGGCAATACGCCTTTGCATTCGGCGTCAGAGGCGGGTGAAACCGAAACCGCACTCGCACTTGTCAAAGTGGGCGCGGATATTAAGGCGAAAAATAACAATGGCGAAACACCTTTGCACAAAGCGGTAGAGCATAGAAAAGCCGAAACCATGCTTGCCCTTATCAAAGCAGGAGCAAGGGTTAACGCCGGAGATAACAATGGCGAAACGCCTTTGCACAAACTGGTAAGCCCCGGTTTAGGCGCCTGGCTTTCATTCATAATTAGTTTTTCGCTGCATATTAAAACAAAAGATGAAGATAAAGAGGCGGCTTTGCGGTCATCTGGCATAGGCGATGCAACTGAAATGGCACTCGCTCTTATCAAGGCGGGAGCCGGTGTATATGCCCGCGATGTTAACGGCAAAACGCCGTTAGATGCTGCCATAGAACTTTATGGCAAAGACGGCGTCATCCCGCTTTTTCTGCAGGGGGTAATGAAAAAGCACAGGGACAAAAACCAGCAACAAGCCGACGAGTTGTTGCGGGAATTGGAATAGTTGGCTAATGCGGGCGGCGTGTTTTTCCATTTTCGCGTCGCCCGCGCTTTTTGATAGTTAAGTTGGCGGATAACACCATACCATCGGGCGCGGCTTTTGCCGATGTCGCCGCCGCCGTCAATGAAGGCGGCGGGTGGTTGCGTTTTGATTGTTATTTGGATATTGTCCAGCACGGGGCGAATGGGTATTATGGCGGCGGGCGGGTGTCTTTTGGCGGGGATTTTATTACCGCGCCGATGGTCAGCCCGCTTTTTGGCGCGGCTTTGTGCCGGCAAATCGGGCAGATATTGCATCACTGCGGCGGCGGCGGCAAAAGCGGCGGCGGCGGTATTTTGGAACTCGGCGCCGGAGACGGCGCTTTGGCGCGGCAGATTCTTGGCGCGTTTGATTGCGCTTATACCATTGTGGAAACAAGCCCGGCTTTGCGCGAGCGGCAAAGGCAAAACCTCGCCGGTTTTTCCGTCAGTTGGCGCGAGGAACTGCCGCGACAATTCACCGGCGCGATTATTGCCAATGAAGTATTGGACAGCGTGCCTTTTCGCTTGTTGCGGCGGAAAGATGGCAAATGGCGCGAACTTGGCATTGTCATTGACGGCGGGCATTTGGCTTTTGCCGCCCGCCCGATGATTGACGATGCCGACGCCAAAAACCTGCCGCCCGATATGCCGGATGGTTATCAAACCGAAATATCGCCGCGCGCCGAACGGCTTGTGCGGCGGGCGGCGGAAACATTACAATGCGGCGCGGCGGTGTTTTTGGATTACGGCTTTGGCGCGGGCGAGTATTATCACCGCCAAAGAAGCGGCGGGACGATGATGTGTCATCATCGTCATCTGGCAGACGACAACCCGCTGAAAATGCCGGGCGAAAAAGACATTACCTCGCACATTGACTTTTCGGCGATGGCGGCGGCGGCGATGGACGGCGGGGCGGATGTGCTCGGCTATGCAACGCAAGCGGGCTTTTTGATTGATTGCGGCATTACCGAAATGCTCGCCGCCCGCAGCGATGGCGGAGCGCCTTTGCCCAATGCCAAACTCAGCGCGGGCGTGCAAAAACTATTGTCGCCGTCCGGAATGGGCGAGTTTATCAAAGTGCTGGCTTTTGGCAGGAAAATGCCGCCGCTTACCGGCTTTGGCGACAACGACCGGCGTCATCGTTTATAACAACAAAAAAAACACGGCGCAAAAAAGGCGCGGCAAAAACGCCGAATCCGCCCGCTTTTGCGTTATGATTAGCGCAAGGTGGAACTTTCTCTCGCCCGATTATCGCTGATATTTCTCGCCGGCTTGCTGCTGTCGGGCTTTTTCTCAATGCTGGAAGCGGCGATTATCTCCCAGGACCGGCACCGGCTGAATCATCTCGCCGGGCGCGGCGTGCCGTCTGCGGTCATCATGCAAAAACTGCTTGCGCAGATGGACGAGTTGCTCGCCGCCATTTTGCTGTGCAACAACCTTGCCAATGTCGTGTGCGCGACGACGGCGGCGGTGTTTGTGGCAAAACTCACCGGCGGCGGCGACAACGCCGTTTTCGTATCCACCCTTGCCGTGACTTTTCTTCTGCTGGTTTTTGGCGAGATAACGCCGAAGGTTATCGGCGTTCGTCATTCGCCGTCCATTGCTTTGGCTTGCGCGCGGGCGGTGCGGGTGATGCTTTTTGTCTTGCGCCCGGTGATTGTCATCGCAAACTTCTTTGCCGGTATTTTGCTGCGCTTGTTTGGCATCGGCAAGGGTTTCGGCGGCGGCGGCATTATGAACATTGCCGAGTTGCGCTCGGTCGTGCGGGCGGCGAATGCCTCCGGAAGCGGCGGCGAACATTACCGGATGCTGGATAACCTGCTGGCTTTTGGCGAAATGCCATTGGAAAAGATAATGACGCCAAGGCGCGATATTGGCGGCATTAATCTGGATGCCGGTGATGATGCGATAAACCGCGCGGTTGCGGTTTTTTGGCATTCCAAGATGCCGCTATACAGCGGCGATTTGGACAATGTCGCGGGAATAGCCGACACCGCCGAAGCATTGCGGGCGATGAAAGACGCGCCGCTGACGGCGGCAAAACTGCGGGCGATGATGCGCGCGCCGCATTTTTTTCCGGCGGCGGACACGGTTTTGCGGCAGATGGAAAAGTTGCGCCGCGCCGACATACACGCGGCTTTTGTCGTTGATGGCGCGGGCAGGGTTGTGGGAATGGTCACTTTGACAAACTTTGCCTCGGCGATACTCGGCACTTCGGCGATGCCGCCGAATGTCCGGGCGGACGGCAGCGGCGGCTATGTCGTCCCCGCCGACATATCGCTTTTGCAGTTGTCGCAACTTCTGCCGGGGGCGAACTGGGCGGATACTTCGGCGGCGACACTGAACGGCTTGATATTGGAATATCTGGACGCCCTGCCCGCCGCGCCGATGTGCCTGCGATGCGGCGATTTGCATATTGAAATAGTGCAGATTGGCGACAAGGCGGTGTTGCGCGCGCGGGTTTTTGCCGCGCCGAAAGCGGATGATTCCGAAAGTTAGTTTTGCGGTAGAATGGGCGATATCAAACCGCAAACAGGGAGGAGCAAATGACAAAACCCAAAACCTTGACAACCGCCGCCGGCATTCCGGTCAATGACAACCAAAACAGCATTACCGCCGGGGCGCGCGGGCCGCTTTTGGTGCAGGATTGGCAGTTGTTTGAGAAACACGCCCACTTCAACCGCGAGCGCATTCCGGAGCGGGTTGTGCATGCCAAAGGGTCGGCGGCTTTCGGCACGCTGACGATAAGCAAAAATCTGGCGCAATACAGCGCGGCAAAGTTGTTTGCCGCCGAGGGCAACAAGGCGGATTGCTTGTTGCGCTTTTCCACCGTCGCCGGAGAGCGCGGCGCGGCGGATGCCGAGCGCGATGTGCGCGGCTTTGCGCTTAAAATCTACACGGAAGAAGGCAACTGGGATATGGTCGGCAATAACACGCCGGTTTTTTTCGTCCGCGATCCTTACAAGTTTCCGGATTTCATCCACACCCAAAAGCGCGACCCGAAAACCAACCTGCGCGATATGTCGGCGGCTTGGGATTTTTGGTCGCTTTCGCCGGAGAGTTTGCATCAGGTGACAATCCTTTTTTCCGACCGGGGGCTGCCCAAAACCTACCGCCATGTCAATGGCTACGGCTCGCACACTTACAGTTTCTACAACGACAAGGGCGAGCGCTTTTGGGTGAAGTTTCACTTCAAAACAATGCAGGGACACGAACACTACACGGACGAAGAATCGGCATCAGTTGTCGGCGGCGACAGGGAAAGCCATCAGCGCGATTTGTTTGCGGCGATAGAGCGCGGCGATTTTCCCAAATGGCGCTTTTGCGTGCAAATCATGCCCGAAGCGGACGCCGCCAAAACGCCCTATAATCCCTTTGATTTGACAAAGGTATGGCCGCACGGCGATTATCCGCTGATAGAAGCGGGCGTTTTGGAACTGAACCGCAATCCGGAAAACTACTTTGCCGAAGTGGAACAATCCACCTTTTCCCCGGCGAATGTCATCTCCGGCATTGGTCACAGCCCGGACAAGATGCTGCAGTTTCGCATCTTTTCCTACGCCGACGCCCATCGCTACCGGCTTGGCGTTAATTACGAGCAGTTGCCGGTCAACCGCCCGCAATGCCCGGTGCATAGTTATCATCGCGACGGCTTGATGCGCGCCGATGGCAATGACGGCGGGGCGGTTAATTACGAACCCAACAGCCGCGGCGGACCGGCGGAAAACCCGCCGGTACAAGAGCCGCCTTTGGCAATAGACGGCGCGGCGGCGCGTTATGACCATCGCGAAGGCAATGATGACTACGGACAACCGGGCGCGTTGTTTCGTTTGATGAACGGCGAACAGCAAAAAAGATTGTGCGCCAACATCGCCCGCGCAATGGCGGGAGTGCCGGAAGAAATAATAGAACGCCAACTGGCACACTTCGCCAAAGCCGACGAAGATTACGCCAAAGGCATCCGCACCGCGCTGAAAAGCGCATAGCGGATAAGCGCAAGCGGGAATAACGCCGATGAAATACTGGCGCGTAATGCTAAAACACGACGGCAATAACAAAGCCGCAGAGTGCATGCGCGCCGATTATATCGGCGTTGATACCGCTATCTTTGAGGATGTCAGCGATTATTTGTCGGGCGGGTGGGGAAAATTTAGGCGGCGTTTTAAGCCGGATTATATGAAAAACCGCCCTGACAGAGAATCCATAGGCGCGGGGCGTTCGCTTGCCTCACTTTGGAAGATTGCCAAAGTCATGGTGCCGGGCGATATTGTCTTATCGCCGGACGGCGATAAGTTTTATGCCAGCGAGATAGTATCCGGTGGCTATTACTATGCCAAGGAACGAGAGAAGCGAGGATTATTTCATTGCCGCCCTGTCAAGTGGTCGGGCAAAGAAATACCCCGCAACGATATGCCCGGGACAATGCCCAAAGGTGCGGGGCGGGCGACGGTCGTCAATGTTTCCAAATACGCCGAAGACATAAAACAACTGCTCGGCGATACGGATTAACAAACAAGCCGGATTAATCATCCGTGCGGGTTAATGCTTTGACGGCGGCGGTTTTATCTTTGCCGCTTTCGCGGTTGGTTTGTTATTACCTTGTTGCGCGGGCGGTTGTTTGGGCGGCGGTTTTGCATCTTACGCAACCTTCCAAACCGCTGGATGTTTTGGAGCATCTGGCATGGGCGCGGGAATGGCAACTTGTTTATGAACACCATCCGGGCGCGGTTTCGTGGATTGTCGGAATGCTTGATAGCATTGGCGGCGGCGATTCTTTTTTGCTGTCCATTCCCGCGCCGGTCGCCGTCAGTTTGGCGATGTTTGCGGTTTGGCAGTTGGCGCGGCGGACAACCGACGAAAAGCGCGCGCTTGTGGCGGTGTTATCGCTTGAAGGAGTGTGGTATTTTGGCATTGTCGCCGCCGAGTTTAATCATAACATTTTGCAATTGGCGGCATGGGCGTTTGTTATTTTGGCGGCGCACCGCGCTTTTTTGCCCGGCAAAAAACACCATCACACCGCGCCGACAAGCGACTGGCTAATGCTCGGCGTCGCCGCGGCGTTTTCGCTTTATGCCAAATATTCCTCGGCGCTTTTGCTTGTGGTGCTGTTGTCGTGGAGCATTACCGACCCGTTCGCCCGCCGATGCTACCGGCAAAGCGGCATTTATCTGGCGATGGGGTTTTTTGCCCTGCTTACCGCGCCGCAGGTTATCGCCCTTGCATCTTTGGATTTTTCGCCTTTTCGCTTTGCGGTTTCGCGCGCGGGCGAGGCATCGTCCGCCGTTCATCACATTGTTTATCCGGCAAGGTTTTTATTGGCGCAATGCGGCGCGCTTTTGCCCGCTCTTGTTTTGTGCCGTCTGGCAACGGAAAAAACCATCAACCAAAAAAACACCGCAACAACCAAGGCAAGTTTTCGCTTTGTCATGATTATGGCATTGTCGCCTTTGCTGCTTGCCGTTTGCATTTCCGCCCTCGGCGGCTGGCGTTTCCGCTCGCACTGGGGCGCGCCGATGCTGTCAATCATTCCGCTGGCATTCCTCATATTCACAAACATTTGGCACGAATACGGCATCAACCTGCGCCGTTTCATCAAAAGCGCGGCGGCGGTCGCAACAATGTCCGTCATCATCGTCATCGCCATCAACACCGCCGCCCCCTTTGTAAAAGAGCGCGGCAAGCGAATACATTACCCGGGCGCGCAAATCGGCAAAGCAGTGGATGCATTATGGCAAGCACAAAACGCCGATGACGCCAAACCATTAAAGGCGGTTATCGGCTCTTTGCATCTGGCATCATTGGTTTCATTCTACGCCCCTTCCCGCCCCCGCGCGATAATAAACGGCAACTGGAATTTATCCTACGGCGCAACCAAAAACCAATTCCGCCAAACCGGCGGCGCAATCATCTGGACAATAAACGACGGCAAAACCAAAGATGCAAAAATGCCCGACTACGCCAAAACATACCTGACCGAACACCAAAACGCCAACCCCGCCGCCGCAACCTTAACCATGAATTGGCAAACCCCGGCAAAAATCCCCCCGCTAATCATCGGCGTCATTATCATCCCGCCAAC
>JBPCWZ010000092.1:0-3116 GCA_051009015.1 Gammaproteobacteria bacterium
CTCTGGTCATAGCACGGGGCAACGCCCCGTGAATCGGTATTATGATAAATATAGCCCTGAAAGGGCGACCGAAAACAATGGCGGCAAATATCAAACATCGGCGGGGGATTATCAAAGGGGGCGGGGGTTGTGGTTTTGCCGGGCTTTGCCCTGCAAAAGAAAGGGCGCCCTTTCAGGGCTTGATAAATGGATAATGCCTTGTCACGGGGCGTTGCCCCGTGCTATGAACAGGACGCCCTTTCAGGGCTATAACAAAACACGGGCGGCGGATGGGCGGCGATTTGTTATAACGCCATTGACGGCGATGACCATTGCCTTATCTGCGACAAGGACGGCAAGCGGCGGTTTTGTAATGACATTCCGGCTTAAGCGGGAATCTACAAACCGCCGAAAATGCTATTTGTTGCCCTGCTTTTCCATCGCTTCCCGCAAAATGCGCGCAATATCGCTGTCTTTTTTATGGCTTTTTATAGCCATATCCAGCGGAATATAGCCGTTATTTGTATCCGCATACACATCCGCCCCCGCATCAATAAGTGCGCGAGCAATATTGACATCCCCGGAACTTGCCGCCCCGTGCAAAGGTGTACAGCCAATGTTGTCTTTAACATTGACATCTGCCCCCATTTTGATAAGGGCGAAGGCAATGTCGGTTTCCTCAAATGTTGCCGCAAAATTCAGAGATGTCCTGCCCCAGATATTTTTGGCATTAATATCCGCTCCCGCATTAATAAGAAATAGTGCAATGTCGGTGTGTCCTATCTCTGCCGCAAAAAGCAAAGGCGTCCAGCCATAATTATCTTTTGCACCGATATCCGCCCCCGCTTTGACAAGAAAAAGCACGACTTCGGTATAACCGCCGAATGTCGCATGATGCAAAGGCGACAAGCCCGTATCCCCTTTTGCATTGACATCGCTTCCCTTGTTTATCAATCGCTTCACAACAGCGATATTGCCGCTCGCCGCCGCTTCACGCAGGGAAATTTTGTCGCCGAAAATACGCGACCAAATATCGCCGAGCAACTCTGAAGATGCGGGACGGATAAAAAGCCACACGAAAACGGCGAGAATCGCCGTTAGCATTACAACCGCCGATAATGACATTAGCCGCCCTGCTTTTCCATCGCTTCCCGCAAAAAGCGCGCGATGTCGCTGTCTTCGCCCTGCGCTTCTACGGCAATGTCCAACGGCATTTTGTCATCATCGGTGCGCGCATGCAAATCCGCCCCCGCTTTGATAAGGGCATCGGCGGTTTCGGTGTGACCGTTATATGCCGCCAAATGCAAAGGCGTCCCGCCATTGTTTTCTTTTGCTCCGATATCCGCCCCCGCTTTGACAAAGGCAAGGGCAATTTCGGTGCGACCGGCATATGCCGCATAATGCAAAGGCGTCCCGCCGGTGTTATCTTTTGCCTCAATAGCCGCCCCCGCTTTGATAAGGGCAAGCACAATTTTGGCATGACCAGCCAATGTCGCCAAATGCAAAGGCGTAAAGCCCTTGTTATCTTTGGCATTGACATTTGCGCCATCGTCAATTAAGCGTTGCACTTCGGCTATGTTGCCGAGCGTTGCCGCATCATGCAAAGGCGATTTTTCGTTGTTTTTCATGGTTTCTCCTTGTGTTATATGTTGAGACGAAACTCGTATTTGACGGCGTAACCGTCGCCTGCCGCTATGCCGAAGCGGTGCTGACTATCGCCATTTATATCAATGGCGAGTATGGCATTCTTGTAGGAATCTACACCGGCGAAGAATCGCGCCTCGTCGTTTATCGGGCGGAGAATGCCGAAGCGGTAAGTGTCAAGCCAAACTTCGCCATCTTGCTTTGACGGCAAGCGGATATAATCCGTGCGTAGTGCGAAGTCGCCAAAGTCATAACGAAAACCCGCCGCCCGATTATTGCCGTTGTGTCGCCCCGAAAAGGCAAAGCCGCTTTCGCCGATGGCAAAGCCCGAATTAAAGCCGTCCGTTATTACCGCATGCACAACCCGCCGCATATCCGGCGAAAATAGCGTATTATCTTGATAATCGCAAATCATTCTTTCCCCCAGAGCGCGATAGTTATCATTTATGTAGTTGCCAAGCCATCGTGCATCGCAAAGGTGCTCAGGTTGGTAAATGAAGGTTCGTGTCGCAAGCAATATTTGCCAATTTCTATGACTCAAAACAACTCTTGGAATTAAATCCTGACCTACCCCAACTCTGTCTCCGTGAATTACATTAATCCCACTCGTGCCAATCATAAAAGAATTGACATCATGCCACCTATCCCTTCCAAGAGCATGCCAAATCGGACGCTGAACCGCCGCAGGTAAAAATGCATGACCCGTCCATTCAACCCGAGTTACCGTCTGCCGCTTCATCTCAACAGTGCTGCCGTTAATGTCAAACGATAACCCTTGCTCATCAACCGGTACAATTATAAACCATGAGCCATCTGCTCTACCTTCGCTACCAACAAAAGGATACTCCGGGTGCGATGATATCAATATTCTAGTATCCTCTACATGCAACGCCGCCAATTCCGGTGCAGTTACTTCATAACGAATCGGAGTTGTCGTCAATGTATTGCCGCCACCACTTCCACCGCCACCACCACCGCCGCAAGCGGTCAAAAGCCCGAAAATGAAAATGACGCAAAAAGCGGGAAGAAAGCCAAAGCCGCCACTTTTACCGCTTTTGCCGCCGCCATTATGCGCCGCCGAAGTCGGCAGGGCAAAAAGCCGCCCGCAAAAAGCAAGTATCGCCATCAGTATCCGTTGCAGTTGTATCATCATTCCCTCCTCTTTGTTGTCGGTATGAATGCCATTATTATAAACCACAAACCGCCGATTGTGTGATTACTTGTTAACAATGCCGCCGGTGTGCGAAAAAATAATAGGGGGGTGTAGATTCCCGTTTTTGCGTTAATGACGGCGGATAGTTGCAAAGGCGGTTATGCCCATTCTTGCGGGCGGAGGTAGGGGGGGAGGGCGTTTTCTTTTTTGCCGACGGATGATGGAATGCCCCATTTTGCCAGCGGCGGCAGGGACATTAAGATGGCATCGGCATTGCCGCCCGATTGCAAGCCGAAAAGCGTGCCGCGGTCGTATAGCAAATTAAACTCGGCATAACGCC
>JBPCWZ010000093.1:0-4113 GCA_051009015.1 Gammaproteobacteria bacterium
GTTTTGATTCACATAACAAACCACGACCCGCAATGCCCGCCGCCCGCCTTTGCCAAAACAGCGGGGGGAATATTCGCCGATTTTAATGTGCATGATTTTGACATGCTGCGCTTTCTCACCGGCGCCAAGGTTGCAAACATCCACGCCCGCGCCGGGGCAAAAGTATGCGATGGCGGTGAGGCGGATACAACGCTGATAAGTATGGAACTTGCCAATGGTGTTTTTGCCAGCGTGCATTGCTGCCGCCAGAGCAGCCGCGGTTATGACCAGCGGGTGGAAATACTCGGCAAAAAAGGAATGCTTTTTTTGCGTAATCATAACGACAACGCCATCGCCGTTGCCGGCGGCGGCGGCGAGACAATGTCCAACCCGCCGCCCGATTTTGCCGCCCGATACCGCAACTCCTACCAAAACCAACTGCGCGCTTTTGTCGCCGAGTGTCAAAACAAAAATACCGGCGATGATAATGCCGCAAGCGGCGCGACTTTGGCGGATGCCGCCGAAGCGATAAAAACCGCCGAAGCCGCCAAACAATCGCTAAGTGCCAAACAAGCGATAACCCTGCCATAATGCAAGGGGCTGTTTAACATCGTCATTCCCGCCCCTCGTCATTCCCGCCCACCTCGTCATTCCCGCGAAAGCGGGAATCCATCGCCGCCAAAGGCGGCGCATTATTAAAGCCCTGAAAGGGCGACATGGTCATAGCACGGGGCAACGCCCCGTGAATTGGCGTATTAAACAAATAAGCCCTGAAAGGGCGACCGAAAACAACGGCGGCGAATGTCAAACGGGCGGGGTTTTGGCTTTGCGGTTTTTGCCGGGCTTTGCCCTGCAAAAGAATGGGACGCCCCTTCAGGGCTTGATTAATTAAAATGCCAACTCACGGGGCGTTGCCCCGTGCTATGGACAGGACGCCCTTTCAGGGCTATAACAAAGCACGGACGGCGATTTGTTATAACGCCGTTGATGGCGATACTATTAGTCCAGATTGCCATAAATGGCTGCTTCCACATCTGCGGCTTTCCAGCGGTGAGTGCCGATTTTGTTTTTGTTGAGAATCGCCGCCACCTTAATGCAGTCATTGCAGAATTTTTGATATGCCGCGCTGTCCCAACCGTAGTTGAGTTCCTCATGCAATTTTTTGTCGTAAACAGCCGTTTTTCCCGGTGCGAGCATCCGCAATATTTTGGAGCCATAGGCGGGACCTATCCCCTTGATACTGATGATGGCATCAATGGCGTCCGCGCATGTCCCGTTTTTCAGCGAGGGGATTGCGCGCCGGATGCCTTTTGCCAGCACCTTGGCGGCATTCTTTTCGCCCTCGTGATAACGAAGAAGGCTTTGCTTAACCCAGCCGCTCGTGCGACCGCCCCACTTGAAAACCGACATGACAAAGGAATAAGCGGTCGCGCTCCCAAATGATTTGGCTTTCATCAAGCGCGCCCCCTCGGTTTCAACATCCCGGGTTGTCGGTCTTGTGCGGAGATAGTCGCAATAGAGCCTCGGGAAGTCCGAGAATTTAATGGTTTTCCGCCCCACACGGATGCTGGCATTGTTGAATTTGATGGGCATGGATTCCTCCTTGTTGTGTTTGATGATTGGAAACGCCCCCGATGATACCACTTTTGGCGGGGGCGTGTCAATAGGGCGGAGTTGCCGCCTTTGCCTTACTGCTTGCTTTCGTGCTTAAGCAGAAGGCGGGCGATTCTGCTGTCTTTGCCGTGTTTTGATATGGCTAACTCGGCGGGCGTTTCGCCGAAGTCGTTTTCCGCTTTGACATTCGCCCCTCGTTTTGTTATAACGCCAAATCGGCGGGGATGGCGAATCCGATGCCTTCCACTTCTTCATCTACAAGTTTGGAGGTGAGAATGCCCACCAGATTCCCCTTGCGGTCAAACAAGCCGCCGCCCGACGAGCCGGGCGATATTGCGACATTTGTTTGTATCTTTCTGACGCCGCCGTCTGTGCGCTTTTGCGAAACGACGCCGGTTAATAACGACAAATCCAAACCCTGCGGCGCGCCGATGCCATAGACGCTTTCGCCAATTTGCAAAGTATCATAACGGCGCACATTTGCCGGAACGCCCCGAAGCCCGCTAACATCTAACAGGCAAAAATCCCGCTTGTCGTCGCGGCGGCGAATAGTGGCGCGATAACTCTTGCTCTTGTCGGTGCGGCGATTATTTGACTTATAAACAATAATGCTGCCGCTATCCACGACATGGCAATTTGTCGCCACAATGTCAGGGCGGATAATAACGCCGCCGCCTTGCATACCGCCGGATTCAATATAAACAACCGACCGCCATCCTTTGTCAAAAACACGCACGGCGACATTGCTGTCTTCGGGGGCGGGCGTAGTTGTAAAATTCAGCGCATCCAATTCCGCCTGTGTTAGCGGTCGCGCCGCATCCCATTCCTCCTGTGTTGCCGGCTGCCACTCTTGCTCGTCCGACGGCTTCGGCGGCGGCGGGTTTTGTAAAATCTGAACAATACCCCATTGTTTTGTTTCGCGGGCAATATCAAGCGGCGTCCTGCCATGGATATCTTTTACCTTAAGATATGCTCCCGCATGAATAAGGGCAAGCACAATTTCCTTTTGACCTCTTTCTGTTGCACGAATTAAAGGCGTTGTACCAAAGGACCCTGCATTATTAACATCCGCCCCCGCCTTGATAAGGGCAAGCGCAATTTCGTTATTACCATCACTTATCGCAATAGCCAAAAGAGCCCAATTACTGCCACCTGGTTCGTTAACATCTGCCCCCGCTTTGATAAGGGCAAGCATCGTTTCGGTTTGAGAATACTTTGACGCAACAATTAAAGGCGTATCGCCATCGTTATCTTTTGTGTCAATATCCGCCCCTGCTTTGACAAAGGCAAGCGCAACTTCGGTGTTGCCGTCTTGTGCTGCCTCATGCAAAGGCGTTTTGCCGGTGTGTCCTTTTGCGTCAATATCCGCCCCCGCTTTGACAAGGGCAAGCGCAGTTTCGGGTTGATTGCCTATTGCCGTATAATGCAAAGGTGTTGAACCAAATTCACTTTTCGCATTAATATCCGTCCCCGCTTTGACAAGGGCAAAGGCGGTTTCAGTATGACCTTTCCATGCCGCATAATGCAAAGGCATCCTGCCAATAGTATCCCATGCGTAAATATCCGCCCCCGCTTTGATAAATGCAAGGGCGATTCGGGTTTGACCTATATTTGCCGCAAAATGCAAAGGCGTGTGACCGTATTGTCCCTTTATATTAATATCCGCCCCATCGTCAACAAGGCGCTTGACTTTGGCAAAATTAGCATCAACTCCCGCATCCAAAGCGGCAATCAAAGCATCGTCCAACGCTTTTTACCAGCGGGCGGCGATGCGCTTGCGCTCTTGCTCGGCATAATGCGGATTTGCCCCCTCTGCAATTAATCGCGCCTCTTCTTCGGTATCGCCATTATGCAAAGCCAGAATCAAAGCACGGTCTAATTCTTGTTGTCGGCGGGCGCGTTCGGCTTCTTTCTGCCGTTTCTTTGCGGCGGCGCGCCTTTCCTCTTCCGCCTTTTGCGCGGCGGCGATGCGGTCTTCCTCTGCTTTGCGTTCGGCGGCAATGCGGGCATTGTGTTGCTTTTTCATCTCAAACTCAATGTCATTGTGCAACTGCTCCGCGTCAATACGGTACATATACACATAGCCGCGCTCGGACATGCAATCAGAAAACACTTGCTCCGCCGCCGTTTTTGCCTTGCCGGACAACAGGCGGCAATTGTTATAATCGGCTTCTATGCTTTGCCATCGGGCGACTTGTGCCTCGCCTTCGGGTATGCCCGACAACTCCGCCCGGACTTGTTGGCGGATTAGTTCAATCTTTACCGGGATTTTGCCGTCCGCCCTTTCCCGCGTGAAAGGTTCGGGCAGGATGTTAACCCCGCCGCCGCAAGCCGCCATAGAAAGCGCGGCGCAAAACAATAACGACCGCGCCGTCATCGCTTAATGATATTCGGCGTAGATAACGCCCTTGCCGCGCAGGCAATGTTGAAAGGAAAGCACTTGGTTTTTGCGGCATTCTTTTGTCGCTTCCGTCAGCACTTTCCATTCCTCCGGCGTCATCCCATGCGCGGGATGCACCA
>JBPCWZ010000094.1:0-4400 GCA_051009015.1 Gammaproteobacteria bacterium
CGCGCAAAATATCCGACACAACCTCCTCGTGCGTCGGTCCCAAACAAAAGTCGCGCCCGTGCCGGTCTTTGAGGCGCAGCAACTCGTCGCCATAAACCTCCCACCGCCCGGATTCTTTCCACAACCCCGCCGGCTGCAGCGCGGGCATGAATATCTCGGCGCAGTTGGCATTTGCCATTTCCTGCTCTATGACGGCGGATATCTTGCGCACAACCCGCCAGCCGCAAGGCAGCCATGAATAAATGCCGGAAGCGGTCTTGCGCACAAAACCGGCGCGCAACATCAGCCGATGGCTCACCAGTTCCGCCTCCGCCGGAGATTCCCGCGCAGTATGAATAAAAAACCCGCTCGCCCGCATAATGGCGGATTCTACCGAATTTTTGCGCTTGTGCTAAAACGACAAGCTGGGCAAGGTTGCCGGATTTTGTTAATGGCGTTCGGCATCATCGGGTTTTGCTTCGTCCAAAATGGAAATGCGCCGCAGGAATTCGGCGCGCTGCATTTTGCCGCTGGCGATTTGTTCGGCAAACAGCAAAAGCGACATGGCAGTGACCGCGCCGCCTTTGGTATCGGCGTGAGTGCCGAGTGTTTTTAGTTGCTTGCGGAAGTTGCCGCCAAACTTGCCCGACACAAACAAAAATAAAAACCGCCGTACGGTTCCGGGAAAATGCAGCCACCAGAGGGTTTTGTTGCTTTCCGGGCGCGTCTTGATGTCGGTAAGATAGCGGGACATTTTATCGCGCTCGGGTGCCGGAATATTAAAACCCTTTGAGTAGGATTTGGCGTCAATAACCGCGCCGACTTCGCCATCGCTGATAACGGCATCCGGCTGATTCGCGCCGCCCAGATGCCGCCCGTGAAAACGGCAGTATTCGGTTAATAACTCGGCGATTTTTATCTCAAACATTCGGTTGTCTTGGCCGTTAAACGCCATTTGTATCAGCGCCAAAAAATCATGCGGCACAAAGCGCAGTGCCTCTTCGCATTGTTCTTTCATCCGCCGGATGTCGTCCGATGCGGAATGTGCGGCGGGTTTTTGCGGAATGTCCAATCCGGTTATTTTGTCGCGGCAGCGGTATGCGCCGTCTGTTTTGTCTATAACCAAGCCGATGTTTTCCAGCCCCCGCAAATCGCTTTCCACTGCACCCGGTGATGCGGCAATGCCTTCTTTTTGCAAAATAGCGGCGATGTCGCCCGCAGTCGCCGAATGCTTTAGAATAACGGCGGCAACGCGAGCCCGTCTTGCGCGCAAAAGCATCCTGCCGGGACCTTTGGTGCATAACATTTCGGCGGGCAACCGTTTGGCAATGCGGCGCGAAGAACTGGCTCCCGTGATTTTCTTGCGCTCCTCAAAACCTTTTGCCGTCAGTGCATAAACGCGAAGTTCGCAAACATGTTTCTCACCGCCGGTTTCGCCGGTCAATTCGTGCTTTTCGGCGCGCACCCAGGGGTGCTTTAATCTGGACAGCCAGCTGCATATCATTCGCGCATATTTATCCGCGCTACCCTCCCAGTTTGCGCGCATTTTGCTCCGCTCGTCGGCGGACTGCGCGAGGGAATATTCTTTGATATAAAAGTTTTGCGATATGGTGGTAAAACCCATTTCGCCCTGAAACCCCAATCGGCGCCCAATCTCAAATTTTGTCATTCCCCCCGCTTTTGTTTGCGCGGCATCGGCGAGCAAGCCGATAACGCGGACGGCGGGCGGATAAGAAAGCAGCCCGTGCGCGAAAACTTCATATTCCCGCTCCGACCCGGCTTTTGTGCGCGACAACGACTTGCCTGCCGCCGTGATTTGGAAGCAATCGTCTGCGCCGCACCATTCAACAAAACCCAAAGCATGCGCCCAGCGAACAAAGTTATCCGCAGGCCAATCGCCGATGAAAGGGCGTTTTTGGCCTTTAATCGCCGCTTGCATAATGCCGTTGCAGCGCGCCGTGTAACGCGGCTTAAAACTTGACCCGACCAACTCGCGGTAGGACAGGCGCAAAGGGCGGCGAGCCATCGCCTGCAACAAACCGGTGCGGTTGTCTTTTGTCGCGATTAACTTTGCAACAGTGCCGCAAACTTCGGCATGCACCGCGGAGCCGGGGCAAAAAACATCCACCGCCCGGCGCAGTTTTTGCAAATCCTCCGGGTCTTGCACCCAGCCAAAAGTTCGCTCAACCATCTTATTCTTCCTTGCGGAAAATCAGCGCAAACTGGTGCAGTTGATTGGCGACAAAAGCATGCGGATAGCCAAAAGGATACAACTTTGGCGTCATGTCGTGCCAAATTTTATAACCGCGAAATGAAAGCGCCGGAATTTTCAGCAACTCTTCCGTTACCGCGCAGTGCATCATATTATGCGCCTTGCCGCTTGGTTGCATGTCTTTGGCAAAAACAACGGCGTATCCCTTGGGCTTGAGTTTTTCCACTCCCGCTTCAATGACGCCGCGCAGCGCGGCAAGAAATTCGGCGCGCGGCATATTGCCGAGGTCCTTTTCGCTGCCGGTAAAGGGTGTTGCCTCCGCCCGCCCGGTGTCTTTTTTGCGCTGCCCGCTGCGTTTTTTGGCAAGCATATCGCCGTAAGGGGGGTCGGTTAGCAGCATGTCAAAAACCGCCCCTTTCGGCAGTAATGCGGGCAAGGCGGCGGCATCGCCGATAACCGTTTTTTGCTCGTGCAGGTTAAGGCGGCGGCATGCTTCGCGGTAGCATTCAACATATGCCGAAGACAAATCAACGCCAACGGCGCGGCGGCTGCATAACGAACAAGCAAGCAAAACGCCGCCAACGCCCATAAAGGGGTCCAAAATCGCCTGCCCCTTTTTGGTAAAAAATTCCACAAACTGCCGCATCAACTGCGGCGGCTTTGGCGACGGATGAATGCGCCGCAAATCATGGGCGAATCCGTCTTTGCCCCGCACCGAGTAAGCGGTGGATTCCACCGACTTGAGAAAATAGAGCCACTCCGCGCCCGACAAATCATTAAGGCGGTTTTTGGGGCTTATGCGCTTGACGCAATAAACCTGCTCCTTGACGCGGGTGCGCCCCGTTCCGCCGCCGTTGCTTTTATAACGCTGATAATCTTTTTCCACGACTTCGGTCTGCCCGCTTTTTTTTAGCACCGACAATATTTCGTCGCCGCGCAAAATGCCGTCTTCGTTGTAACTCATAAAAATATGCCGGTAATCGGCGTTTTGCACAATGCGCGTCAGCGCCGCAAGCGCGGTTTTGCGGCTGCAAAACTCCGATTTTTGCCCGGCGTAATCGCGCATGCCGGAAACGCCGCGCACCAATGGAGAATCGTTGCAGGCGATGGTTTCCAGCAGATGATAGTTTGGCGCATACTGCCGCCCGTTGTAAGGCGGGTCCAAATACAAAACGGTAACGCCCTTGATGCGCTCGGCAAACTGCACGCCGTTTTCATTTGCCGCGACATGTTTGCGCTTGCTGCGGATGACCTCCGGCGGCGACAAAACAAGCGGCTTAAGCGCGCGCGCATCCCAATCCTTAAGAAAAGCCGCATATGTCCCGCTGATGTTGGAAAACGACGGCACCGCTTCAATTAGCGCGCACAAAAGATAAAAATATTCCTGCTCGTTAATCCATCCCGCGCCGCGCCATTTTTCAATGCGCGCGCGAATCGCGTCAATTTTGCGCCCATTGTCGGCGGTAAAATAGCGCCGGACATAACGCCCGCCTTTTGTGCCTTCGGGGGTGTAGTGGCGAAAGATAAAACCATCCTCGCCCTCCAATTGATTCAGAAAGCGGATGGCGGCGGCGGGGGGATTGTCGCCAAACAGCCCCCCGCCGTTTGCCGTTTTCAGGCGCGGCATCAAACCGGCAAATTCCGGCGGCGCGTTTATTTCCAGCCGGGATTTTTGCAGGACAAACGAAAAATAAAGCAAATCCGTGGACATCACGCCAAAGCCGGCTTTTTTGTAATGGCGCCCCACGGTGCTTGTGCCGGCGAACAAGTCGCAAAAAACGCCGCCCTGAATGCCGCGTTCGTGCAACACCGAATCCAAAAAAGGCAGCAGGTTTTTTTTGCAGCCGATAAAACGCATGGCAAAAACTCCCGCTATTTCGCCGCGCCAAGGCTGGCTTGAATTGTTCGGGGCAAGGTTCGGGATTCTTCGGCGGCGTTTTGGGGGATGTTGCGCCGCGCCGACAACACCGCCGGAGATTCCCCGGCGGCGTGAATAGAAGAAAACTTGCCTCCCCGCATAACAAAGCGGATTCTACCGAATTTTTGGCTTTGTGTTAAAACAGCCAGCCGGATGGGGTTTGTACTTTTAGCAACAGGGCGAAAAGGGCGTATAGGGTTGCGGTGAAGGCGGCGGCTATTGCTGCGTTTTGGGGCAGGGCGGAGGTTAGCGGGGCGGGGGTTTTGCCGTTGGGAGTTTGGGTTTTGCTTT
>JBPCWZ010000095.1:0-11070 GCA_051009015.1 Gammaproteobacteria bacterium
TTCAGATAGCCGATGTTGGTGTCGCCGCGCAAAAACCACAACAACTCATGGGCGATGGAACGCCAATGCAGTTTTTTGGTCGTCAATAGCGGAAACCCTTTGCCGAGGTCAAAACGCAACTGCCGCCCGAAAACACTGCGGGTGCCGGTGCCGGTGCGGTCTTGTTTGTGGCAGCCGTTTTTTACAATGTCGGCGAGCAAGTCGAGATAAGCGCGCATAAAATGCATTATAATCGCGCCGATGGGATTTTTCTACACTACCGATAACTTAAAGGCAATGGCGGAAAAGGCGGTTGCTTTGGCGCGCAAAGCCGGGGCAAGCGCCGCCGAATCGCGCATTGGCGAGCAGTTGCACAAGGAGATAAGAGTCCGCTGCGGGCGGTTGGACGGCGCGGAAAGCAGCGGCGAGTTGGGCGTGTCGGTTTGTGTTTTTGACGGCGCGCGCAAAGGGGCTGCGGCTGTCGGCGAGTTGTCGGATAATGCTTTGGAGTTGGCGGTGCGGCGGGCTTTGGAGTTGGCGCGGGCTTCCGCCGCCGACCCTTGTTTTGGCTTGGCGGATGAGTCAATGATGGCGCGCGAGTTTCGGGATTTGGCTTTGTATCATCCGCATGCGCTTTCGGATGACGATGCTTTTGATATGGCGGGGCGGTGCGAACAGGCGGCATTTGCCGCACACGGCGACATTAGCAGGGACAAAAGCGAAGGCGCATCCGTTGATACTTCGGCATCGCAAAGTGCTTATGCAAACAGCCATGGCTTTTGCGCCGCCGAACAAACAACCATGCACGGCATCAGTTGCACCGCGCTTGCCGAAGCAAACGGCGCGATGGAACTGGACGGATGGAGCGACAGCGCCCGCAACTTTGACGATTTGCCGTCGCCCGAAAGTGTCGGCAAAACCGCCGGCGAACTTGCCGCCGCGCGGCTTGGCGGCCGGCGGTTGAAAAGCGCGCAAGTGCCGGTTTTGTTTCGCGCTCCGGTGTCGCATTCGCTTGTTTGGCATTTGGTGCAGGCGGCATCGGGCGGCGCGTTGTATCGTAATTTGTCGTGGTTGTCGGTTGATGACTTGCAAAAGCGGCGGGTTTGCGCGCCGCATATTAATATTGTTGAAGACCCGTTTTTGCCCGGCGGCTTTGGCAGCGGCAACTTTGACGGCGAAGGCGTTGCTTTGCGGCGGCGCGATATTGTCAAGGACGGCATTTGGCGCGGGTGTTTTTTGGGCTCATACAGCGCGCGGCGGATGAAGATGCAAACAACCGGCAATGCCGGCGGCGCGCATAACCTCATTGTCGGCGGGCGGATGTTGCCTTTTGATGATTTGCTGCGCGAGATGGGGCGCGGGTTTCTGGCGACCGATTTGATGGGCAGCACTATCAATCCGGTAACCGGCGATTATTCGCGCGGGGCATCGGGCTTTTGGGTGGAAGGCGGCGAGATAATCCATCCGGTCAGCGAGGCGACAATCGCCGGTAATGTTTGCGATATTTTGAACAATATCGTGGCAGTGGGCGATGACGACAACCGGCGGCGCGGCGCGGTCAAGTGCGGCTCTATTCTGGTCGGCGGGATGACGGTCGGCGGGCAATGATAGTTGATAACTTTTCCGCTTTGAGCGCGGCGGAATGTTATGCGTGGATGACCGGTGCCGTTATCCCGCGTCCGGTCGCGTGGATTTTGACGCAAAATGATAATGGCGGCGGCGATGATGATGGTGATAACTATAATCTGGCGCCGTTTTCGTATTTCAATGCTTTGTGTTCGGCGCCGCCTTTGGTTGGCATTTCTTTTACCGCCGGAGCGGGCGGCGCGGCGAAGGATACTTTGACAAACATCCGCCGCAATGGAAGTTTTGTCGCCCATATTGCGCCGATGACGATGCTGGATGCCCTTAATGATTCTTCCGCGCCGCTGCCTTATGGCGAGTCGGAGGTGTCAAAATCGGGTTTGCAAACCGCCGATTTTTGGCATTTGCCGCGGGTGCGGGGTTGCCCGATAGCGATGGCTTGCCGGTTGTCGCGCGAAGTTCCCTTGCACAATGAAGATGACGCCGAGCAGATATTGATACTGGGTGAGATAGTGCGGCTTTTTGTTGATGATGCCGTCCTCGCCGATGACGGCAAAGGGCGGCGGACAATTGACGCCGCCAAAACAAACCCGATAGCACGATTATCCGCCGGTAATTACGCAAGCATCGCAAACTTCCAAACCCGCACACGCCCGCAAAAATAACGACAGGTGATATAATGCCGCAGATGGCGGAAGCAATGGCGGCAAAAAAGGGGCGAATCTGGCTTGACGGGCGGATGGTGAATTGGCGCGATGCCAAAGTGCATGTTCTCTCGCACGGGCTGCATTACGGCACCGGCGTTTTTGAAGGCGTCCGCTGCTATGATGCCAAAGATGGTCCCGCTGTCTTTCGGTTGCGCGAGCATACCGAGCGGTTTTTGCAGTCGGCGCGCATTTTGGGCATGCGCCTGCCTTTTTCGTGCAAGAAACTGATGGAAGCGCAGTGCGAAGTCGTGCGCGTCAATAAACTGAAATCATGCTATATCCGCCCGCTGGCTTTTTATGGCGCAAACTCCATGGGCCTGGGCGCGGCAAACAACCCCGTGCGCGTTTGCATCGCCGCGTGGAAATGGGGGACTTATCTGGGCGAGAAAGGGTTGCGCGAAGGCATCCGCGTCAAAACTTCCTCTTTCTGCCGCCATCATGTCAATGCTGTTATGTGTCTGGCAAAGATCTCCGGTCATTATGTCAATTCGGTAATGGCGCATGACGAAGCGGTGCGCGATGGTTATGACGAAGCGCTTTTGCTTGCCGAAGATGGATTGGTCGCCGAAGGGGCGGGCGAGAACTTGTTTATCGTGCGCGGGGGCAAGTTATACACGCCGGATATGACATCGCAACTGGAAGGCATCACCCGCAACGCCATTATCGCGCTTGCCGATGATATGGGCGTGGAAGTCATAGAGCGGAGGATGACCCGCGATGCCGTTTATACCGCCGATGAAGCGTTTTTTACCGGCACCGCCGCCGAAGTAACACCGATACGCGAACTGGACGGCAGGATGATAGGCAACGGCAAACCCGGCAAACTGACAATGCGGCTGCAGCGGGAGTTTTTTGACATTGTCAGCGGGCGTTCGTCGGCATCTTTTTCCTATATGACGCCGGTTTATGAAGACGGCAAAAAATAACAAAGTGCAGCCGCACGAGTTGCCGTTTTGCTGCCCGCCGCCGGGGCGGGAGAGTTGGAATGCGCATCCGCGCGTTTTTTTGCAATTGTCGGCGGCGCAACCGGTTGCGGCATGCCCCTATTGCGGGTCGCGTTATGAGTTGCAAACTCCGGCGGACGGCGGCGCAAAAGTCAAATGAAAAGTCAAATGAAAGGCGCGCGCATATTATCCGGAATGCGCCCGACCGGCGCTTTGCATCTCGGGCATTGGTGCGGGGTATTGTGGAATTGGCAAAAGTTGCAGGCGGATAACGAATGCTTCTTTTTCGTCGCCGACTGGCATGCGCTGACGACCGATTATGCATCGCCGCCCGATAGCAGCGCCGCCCGGGAGATGGTTTTGGCGTGGCTTTCGGCTGGCATAGACCCCGGGCGGGCTGCCATCTTCGCCCAATCGGATGTGCCGGCGCATGCCGAGTTGTATGTTTTGCTGGCGATGATATGCCCTTTGCCGTGGCTTATGCGGCTGCCGACATATAAGGAACAAAAAGAAAATCTCAATCGCGATTTGGACACACACGGGTTTTTGGGTTATCCGCTTTTGCAGGCGGCGGACATTTTGGCATATCGCGCCGATGCCGTGCCGGTCGGCGAAGATCAACTGCCGCATGTAGAGTTTGCCCGCGAGATAGCGCGGCGTTTTAATCATCTTTACGGGCGCAGTGATGATTTCCTGACAAAATCCGACAAAGCGCTGAATTTGCTGGATAAACAGGCGAGAGAGAAGTTGCAAAAAAACGCCCGCCGCTATTTGCGCGATGGCGATGATAATGCTTTTCGCAATGCCGAAGAGATTATCAACAATGCCGATAAAGACGACCGCCCGATATTAAAAGGTTTGTTGTTTTACGGCGCGGAAGAGATACTTCCCGCACCGCAAGCGGCATTGACGGATGCGCCGAAGTTGCCCGGCACGGACGGGCGCAAAATGTCAAAATCTTACGGCAATGCCATCGCGCTTTTTGACTCGCCCGAAGATGTCGGCAAAAAACTCGCGCGCATGCAAACCGACCCGGCAAGAAAACGGCGCGATGACCCCGGCGACCCCGACAAATGCCCGGTAGCGGATTTGCATAATATCTTTACCGCCGAAAAATCCCGCGGCGATATCTTTGACAACTGCCGCACCGCCGCCATCGGTTGCGTGGAATGCAAGCGCGCCCTCGCCGATGTCATAAACGAAAAACTCGCCCCGGTGCGCGATGCCCGAAAGATGCATGACAAGCCGGGCGTTGTTGAGGAAGTGCTGCAAGCGGGCGCGGCAAAAGCCAAAGCCGAAGCCGAACTGACTTTGCAACAAGTGCGTGAAGCGATGAAGTTGCGATGATTGGCGGACGCGTTAGCGATGGCGGTAGCGGCGATTTGCCGCTGGTTTATGGCAAATCGCTGGAAAGCGTGCCGTTGGCGGTCTATATTCCGCATGCGCCTTTGCGGTTGCGGCTGGATCATTTTGAGGGTCCGATGGATTTGCTGTTGTATCTGGTGCGCAAAAACCGCTTTGACATTATGGACATTCCGATGGCGGAGTTGTGCCGTCAATATGCCAACTATGCCCGCGGCTTGCCGGATGTCGGGATGGAAACGGCGGGCGATTATTTGTCAATGTCGGCATTGCTGGTGGAGATAAAATCCAAAATGCTGCTGCCGAAACCTCCGACTGACGATGACGAAGACGGCGAAGACCCGCGCGCCGATTTGGTGCGCCGCTTGCTGGAATACGAGCGCATTCGCGCCGTGTCGGCGGCACTTGCCGAAGCCCCGCGCCGCTGGCGCGATTTTGCCTCGCCGAATATCGTGGTGGAATGGCCGCGCGCTATTCGTCAAAAGCCGGTGTTGCAAGTGGAGCGGCTGGCGCAGTGTTTTGCCGATGCGGCGGCAAGGGCGCGGGTGCTTTCGCCCTACCGGATAGCCCGAAGATTGATGACCGTGCGGGCGGCGATGAGCGAAGTGCTGCGCAGGATTAAACATTTGGGGCGCAAGGTTGCCGGTTTTTTGGATGTCGCCCCGCCCGATGCGATGGGCTTGGGCTTTTTGGCATTGTTGCAGTTGGCGGCGGAAAACACCGTGACACTTTCGCAGGATGACGGCGAGGCGCAGTTGAAAATAGCATTGACGGCGGCTAACGGCAAATGACGCAAGATACCATCAACATAAAAAGCGCTTTGGAGTTTGCGCTTTTGACTGCAGGCGGCGCGGTGGATGTGCGCGCGCTCAAGCAGATGTTTGGCGGCAAGGCGGATGCGCGGCAAATCCGCGCCGAGTTGGCAAACCTGCGCGAGGATTGGCAACATCGCAGTATGGAGTTGGCGGAGACGGCGGGCGGTTTTCAGTTTGTCAGCCGTCCGGAATATGCCGATTATTTGCGCGCTTTGGCACCTGTCAAGCCGCCGCGGTTGTCGCGGCAGTTGATGGAAGTTTTGTCGATTATCGCCTACCGCCAGCCCGCCACCCGCGGCGATATTGAAAAGATACGCGGCGTTGCCGTGTCGTCGTCGCAGTTGGCTTTTTTGGAAGAATGCGGCTGGGTGGAAGAAGTCGGCAGGCGCGAGACGCCGGGGCGGCCGGTATTGTATTCCACGACAAAAACCTTTCTGGATGATTTGGGTTTGTTGTCGCTGACCGATTTGCCGCCGGAGCCGGAAGCCCCGGCGGAAGTCGCCGAAGAAGAAACGGCGGCGGGCGATGACGCCGAAGAGAATATGGAAGGCGACGGCGAAAACGCCGCGCCCGATAATAACGATAACAATAAGGATAACGACAATGTCTGAAAAACCCGACGAAAAAGTACAAAAAGTTTTGGCGCGACAGGGCGATGTATCGCGCCGCGCCGCCGACTCGCTGGTTGGCGAAGGCAAAGTGTTTATCAACGGCAAAAAAGCCCAAACCGGCGAGCGTGTCAAAAGCGGCGACAATGTAACCGCTGACACTGATAATCCCAAAAAAGACGGCGGCGATTATGAAAAGCGCGGCGGCTATGAAAAGCGCGGGGGTTTTGGCAATGACGACAAACGCGGCGGCTATCGCGGACGCGGCAATGATGGCAATGATGACAAGCGGGGCGGTTATCGCGGACGCGGCAATGATGGCGCTTTTGGCAAACGGGACGGTGGTTATGAAAAGCGCGGCGGTTTTGGCAGTGATGATAAGCGGGGCGGTTATCGCGGGCGTGGCAATGATGGCAATGACGACAAACGCGGCGGTTATCGCGGACGCGGTAATGATGGTGCTTTTGGCAAGCCGGGCGGTGGTTATCGCGGGCGTGGCAATGATGGCGGTTTTGGCAAACGGGACGGCGGTTATGAAAAGCGCGGCGGTTTTGGCAATGACGACAAACGCGGCGGTTATCGCGGTCGCGGTAATGATGGCAATGATGACAAGCGCGGCGGCTATCGCGGGCGCGGTAATGATGGCGGTTTTGGCAAACGGGATGGCGGTTATCGCGGACGCGACAATGACAGCGGCGGGGAAAAGAGTTATCACCGCAAAGAAGGCGGCGGCGGTCGTTATGGCGGCGGCGGCGGTTATGGCAATCGCGGCAATGATAACTTTCGTCGCGACGGCAAGCCGCCCCGCAAAGACGGCGACAGCCGCCCCTATCGCGACAGGGATAACAACCGCGGCGATTTTCGCAAAGATGGCGATAATCGCAAGGGCGGCAACTTCCGCCATAACGACCGCGGCGACCGCGGCAACTATGGCAGCCGCGACAACAACCGCGGCAGTTATGGCGACCGCAATGATAACAACCGCGGCAAAGATAACTTTCATCGCCGCGACCGCCAGGACGAACGGCATGGCAAAAGCGAACAATATGGCGACGGCGGCAAATCGGGTTATCGTCAGCCGCAGATTCTTATCTACAACAAACCGCCCGGCACGGTCGTATCGCGCATACCGCTAAACGAAGGCGAAAAAAGCGCGGCACGCCCGGTTTTTGACGATTTGCCGCCGATAAAATACGGCAGATGGCTGAGCATCGGGCGTTTGGATGTTAATACCGAAGGGCTGCTTTTGTTTGTTGATGACGGCGATGCCGCAAACCGCATCGCCCATCCGCGTTATGGCGTGGTGCGCGAATATCTGGCGCGCGTTAGCGGCGAAGTGTCGGCGGCGGAACAAAAACGCATTTGCACCGGCATTGTTGATGAAGGCGAAACTTTGCGCGCCGACAGCATCAGCCCCGAAAGCGACGAAGAAGAAAGCGGGCGCAACAAATGGTATCGGCTGCAAATGTCATCCGGCAAATACCGCGCCGTGCGCCGTTTGTTTGCTTTTTTCGGCTTGCGCGTCAGCCGTTTGAAGCGGGTGCGCATGGGTCCCTTTATTTTGCCGGACGATTTGCCGCCGGGAGGTCATGTTTTTGCCGATATCGCTTTGCTTGCCGGCGAGGATATGGTTAAGATAGGCGAGAATCCGCGGCTGCCCGATGCGACAAATGCGGCGGCGTTTGACGGCGAAGAAGAGAGCGAAAACAAAAGCGAAAGCGAAAACGCCGAAAGCGAAAACACCGATGCCGATGACAGGAATAACCACAAAGACAATGCGGGCGAAGCGGAAAGCGAAGACGGCGCAAGCGCAAATGCCGATGACGGCAATGCAAACGAAAACACCGGCGGCGAAAACACAACAACAGACGGCGGCGACGATAACAACGGCAAGTGAAAACCGCCAAAGTTGTTTTTTTGGGCGGCGGGCATGCCAATGTGCTGGCGATGCTGCATTTGTCGGCGGCATTGTCGGGCAAATCTCCGCGCCCGCTTTTGATAAGCGATAGCGATTATTCTCCCTATTCGGGGATGCTGCCCGGTTATATCGGCGGGCATTACCGCCGCGGGGAATGTTTTATTGACCTTGCCGCTTTGTCGCGCAGTTGCGGTTTTGATTTTTTGCGCGCCCGCGCCGCCGCCATAAATGCCGATACCAAAACCATTACTTTGGACGATGGCGGCATTATTAATTATGATGTGTTGTCGGTCAATACCGGCAGCATTCGCCGCGCGCCTTTTTTGTCGCCGCAGGTTTGCGCCGTCAAGCCGATAGACCCGTTTATGAAATGGCTGGCGCAAACAAAAGGCGCGCCGACTGTCATCATCGGCGCGGGCGCGGCGGGGGCGGAGATTGCATTGTCAATGCCGCCGCATGGTTTGACTTTAATCGGGCGGCGTTTTTTGCCCGGCTATCCGCCGCAGGTTTGCGATGCTATCCGCCGCTTGCTGCATTCCCGCGGCATTGCCGTTTGCGAGCGGGAAGTTGCCGGAGAAGATGACATGCCAAAAAACGGGCGGATGATTGTCGCAACCGGCGCCGAGCCGCCTTTGTGGCTTTCGCATGCGGGCGGGGCAAAAACAACCGGCGGCTGGCTGCATATCAATCGTCATTTGCAAAGCCTGTCGCACGATAACATTTTTGCCGCCGGTGATTGCGCGCATTGCGATGATTGGCAAGTGCAAAAGTCGGGCGTTGTCGCCGTTCGTCAGGCGCCGCTTTTGGCGCATAATATACTTGCGGCTACGGGCGGCGGCAGGTTAAGGGAGTGGCATCCGCCGCGCAGTTTTTTGGCGATACTCGGCGATGGCGCGGGCGGCGCTTTTGCCATTTACGGGCGGTGGCATTATTATGGCAAGGCGGCGCTGCGTTTCAAGCGGTTTTTGGATTTGCGTTTTATGCGCCGCGCAAACAAAAAAGAAAGGTTATAGTTAAGCGATGGCGACTATCCCGCGCGAGTTTATCCGCCGCCTTGTTGATGACGCCGATATTGTCGGCATTATCGGCGAGCGGGTTGCGCTCAAAAAACGCGGGCGCAATCATACCGGCTTATGCCCTTTTCACAGCGAAAAGACGCCGTCGTTTTCGGTGCATGCCGAGAAGGGTTTTTATCATTGTTTCGGTTGCGGCGCACACGGCAATGCGCTGGATTTTATGGTGCATCACAACGGCGGCGATTTTGTCGCCGGTATTGAATCGCTTGCGGCAATGCAGGGCGTGGCAATCCCGCGCGCGCCGGGGGAACAAAAAGCGAATGCCGCCGCCGCGGCTTTGGGCGAAGTGTTGCCTTCCGCTTTGGCGCATTTTCGCGCCAATCTGAAAAAGCACGGCAGGGCGCAGGAGTATCTGAAAGGGCGCGGCATTGACGGCAAAACCGCCGCCCTTTTTCAACTCGGCTATGCAAAAGCAGGGGTGGGCTATGCCATAGAGGAATGGAATGATTTGACCAATGCAATGTCAAAGCATGACAATAAAAAACTCCTCGCCGCCGGTTTGATAAGGGAGAAGGATGGCAAGCGATACGATTATTTTCGCGACCGGATAATGTTTCCGGTTTTTGACCGGCGCGGGCGTTTGTGCGGTTTTGGCGGCAGGGCGCTGGAAGACGATGAACCGGCAAAATATCTGAACTCGCCGGAATCGCCGCTTTTTGCCAAGCGTTTTTTGCTTTACGGCGCGCAAACAAAAGCGGATGCGGCGCGCAAAAAGGGGCGGCTTCTTATTGTTGAGGGATATATGGATGTCGTCCGCCTTGCGCAGCAGGGTTTTGCCGAATCGGTTGCGACAATGGGCACGGCGGCGACAGCGCAACAGATGGGCGCGGCTTTGCGCATGGCAAACACTATCATTTTCGCCTTTGACGGCGATAACGCGGGGCGGGCGGCGGCGGCGAAAGCACTGGACGGCGTTTTGCCGTCATTGCGCGATGGCGATTCGGTGAAGTTTATGTTTTTGCCGGACGGCGAAGATCCGGACAGTTATATCGGCAAAAAAGGCGCGGCGGCTTTTGAGGAGCGCATTGGCGAGGCGATGCCACTGGGCGATTTTATTGAAAGGCATCTTTGGCAGGGGGCGGATAATGACGAAGGCAAAACCAGCGCGGCTTTGGCGGCGGGGGCAAAACTCGCCGCAATGATAAACCCGCAAAAAGCGCCCTTTTTGCGCGCGCTTTTGCAAAAGCGATTGTCGGCGCGCGCCGGTTTATCGGTGCAAACAATACGACCGGCAACAAAGCCGAAAATGCAAGCGCACAACCGCGCCGCTTATCAAATGCGCCCCGAAAATAAAGTGTTTAATTTGTTGTGTTGTTTGCATGCCGGGCCCGGCTTGTGCAAGCAACTGCACCATTCGCCGCCGCTGCCGCCGGGGAGTGATGATGCGGCGGCGGAAGCGATGCATGTTGTTTTGCGCCGTTTGTTGTATCCGGATGATGACGATGACGGCGGCGATACGGTTGCGGCGATATTGCACGAGGCGGGTTTTATCAAACTCGGCGCGCAAATCCAAAGCAGCACTCCGCGCCGCTTTGCCGCCGGGGCGGTTGATGTCGGCGCGGAGTTTTTGATGATACTTGCCAATTTGCAAAAAGAATACGACAAGCGCACCGGCAAAGGCAAAAACTACTGGCTGGAAAAAATGCGCCAAAGCCCGCCGCCGCAATAGAAAAAAGCCCCGTCATTCCCGCCGCCTCCCTCGTCATTTCCGCGAAAACAGTCCCGTCATTCCCGCGAAAGCGGGAATCTCTTTTTAAGTATGCGCCGCTTTCGCCGATAGTTTAGGAGATTCCCGCTTGCGCGGGAATGACGAGGGATGAAAATTTTTTTGGCGAATTTGGCAAAACGGGCTTTTTTTGTATTATAATGTTTGGCGATGCTTTTGAGCACGCTTGATATGTCGTTTTTTAGAATAGCACGGCGCACGGCGCACGGCGCACGGCGCACGGCGCACGGCGCACGGCGCACGGCGCACGGCGCACGGCTGAGACCTTTGGACAAACCGCTTTTGACGTTTTTGTCGCCTTTCGCGCTTTTGCCGTCCTTGCTTTAATTGTTGGCGGCTTTTGCACTTTGA
>JBPCWZ010000096.1:0-5122 GCA_051009015.1 Gammaproteobacteria bacterium
TCGCTTTTCACTTCCGCCCCGATGGAATAGCGGACAAAATCGCCGTGTTTGTGATTTTCGTAGTCGGCAAAGGCATTTGCGCCGAAAAGGGCGTTGTTGTTTATGAAGCGGTAGAAAAGTCCGGCATTTGCCCCGCCGTCAATATCCTGCCCGCCAAAAGCGCGAAGTTGCCAGCCAAAGGCGCGGGTATCCGTTTCGGCAAAAGCGCCGATGAAGTTTATGCCGAGATTCCCGCTTCTGCCGCCTACGCCGGTTTGCAGTTGCACATCCGCCTTTTTGACGGCGGCGAAGTTGTCGGTAATGGCGTTTTCCGCCTGTGTCGCCAATGTGCTGTCAATCGCCGAAAAAAGCCGCGCCTGTTGTTGTTTGTAATAATCGGCAAAGCCGCCGCTTTCCGCCGGGTGAGAAATGGACGATGGCGGAAGTTGTTGCGCCGATGTCTTACCGGCAAAAGTGCAAAAACCGCCGAGGATTATGACAAAAGCGGCAAAAGCCGTTTTTGCAAAGGTCTCAGCCGTGCGCCGTGCGCCGTGCGCCGTGCGCCGTGCGATGATAAATTCGGCTTGTTTGTTGTGGTTCATATCCATCCTTGTCATTGCCAAAACTTCAACTTCCGGCATTATACACAAAAAACTACCCGTGTCAAGTGCTTTTGCACATTTTCGCCATTTTCGCCCGTTTTGTCATTTTGCTGTTTTGCCGGTCAGGTGCGGGCGGCTACTATGTTGGTTACGGTTGTTGCGCCCGCGCTTTTCAGGGTTTTGGCTATTTCGTTCAGGGTTGCGCCGGTGGTCATTACATCATCTACGATAACAATGCTTTTGCCGCTCACGCCCGCCGCGACAAATGCGCCGCGGACATTTTGACGGCGGGCTTTTGCGCCAGTCATCAATGATTGATGCGGGGTGTCGGTAATCCTTTTGATGGATGCCGCCGTTGTTGTTTTTGCCATTGTGCCGGCTTTTGCTTGTTGGCTTGCGGGGGGTGTCATCGCGCGCAGAAGTTCTTGCGATTGATTAAAACCGCGCCATTTCTCGCGGTTTGGATGCAAAGGCACCGGCAAAACAACATCCGCCACCGGCAACGGCGGCAAAAAAGCCGCCAATGCCCCGGCGAGTTGCCATCCGCCGCCAAACTTGAAACGGCGCAGCAGCATATCAAGCGGGAAAGCATAAGGATACAGGGATTTGGTGGCGTCAAAATGCGGCGGGGATTTCAGGCATGCGCCGCAAAGCGCGCTTTCGGCGACATCGGCGGCGCATTGTCGGCATTTGGATTGGCGGCGGAGTTTGCAAATGTCGGCTATGCATGGCGCGCACAAACCCGCCCCCGCCGCCCGGCACAAAACACAAGCCCCCGGCAAAAGCGGGAAGTCAAAAGACGGCAAATGTATCATAAAAAACGCGGGGCAAAAAAAAGTATGCCATTATACGGCGCAAATATTTTTGCCTGCATTAGAATCTTCCTTGTCCGCCATCCGCCCGCACAAACAAAACCGCAATGCTGCAACAACTCGCCGGGTTTGCCGCCCTGTTTATGACGACGGCGTTGCTGTCGCTCGGGCAGGGGGCGGTTACTTCGCTGACCATCCAAAAAGGCGCGCTGTTCGGCTTTTCGGACACTTTTTTGGGGCTGGTCATATCGGTCGGCTATGCCGGTTTTTTTGTCGGCATCTATCTGATGCGCTATTTGCTGCGGCGGGTTTCCTACATTCGCGCCTTTGCCGTGTGTGCGGCGGCGTTGGGGGTTTTTGCTTTGGCAATGCCGGTTTTTGCCGTGCCCGGGGGGTGGCTGGTGTTGCGATTTTTGTATGGCTTGTTTTTTTCGGCGGCGACGGTAACCTGCGAGGGTTGGGTCAATAGCAAAGTCGGGCGCGGCGAGCGCAGCCGCGTTTTGGGCATGTATATGACCGTCAACTATCTGGCTTATGGAATGAGTCAATATGCGCTTTTGATAGAGCAGCCGTCCGTGGCTTTTTCGGCTTCGGCGGCTTGTCTTATGTTGTCGCTTATTCCGGTTTGCCTGACGCGTTTTGCCGAGCCGCAATACGCATCGGCAAGCGCGGGCGGCGGCAAACCCCTGTCGCTGATGGATGTCTATCGCATCGCCCCGGTCGCTTTTGTCGGGCAGTTTGGAATGGGTATCACAACCAGCGCGGGCTGGCTTTTTGTCCGCTATGTGGAATCTCTGCCGCTTTCGGAAGGCGGCGTGGCATTGATGGCGGCTTTGTTTTTTTCAAGCGGCTTTGTTTTGCAAGTGCCGGTCGGCTGGCTTTCCGACCGCGCGCGCGACAGGCGGGATGTCATAAGTGCCGCCGCCGGTATTTCGGCGATAGTGTCATTCATTTTATTTTTCGGCAACTATCTGCCTTTTTACTTGCTGGCGACTTTGCTGTTGGTTTTCGGCTCGGTATCGCCGACTTTGTTTGCGCTCAATATCGCCTACGGGCAGGATTTTGCCCCGCGGGAAAAGGCGGCGGAATATAGCGGCGGCTTGTTTCAATCGTATTCCGCCGGGGCGCTGATAGGTCCGGTTGCCGCGGGGGCGTTGATGGAGTTGTTTTCTCCGGCGTGGTTGTTTTTGATGATGGCGGTTGTGCTGATAATAATGACCGCAAGCGCGGCGACTGCGCGGCTGATGCCGAAGATAAGACCGGCAAAAACCGAACAACACCGAATCCAAACCCCGATGCAACTTTCCGGCGAGGGCGAAGTGTATAGTGTCGCCGACATTGGGCCTCAACTTCCCGATGATGCCGAAAATGCCGAAGAAGAAAGCGGCGCGGAAAATGACGGCGGCGAAAATGATGATAATGACAACAAAAGCGAAAGCGGCGAAGGGCGGTAGGCGGTTATGAAAGCGGCGGATAAAACGATGGTTGGCGAAGTGTTTGACCGCGCCGCGCCGCATTACGACCGGATGAATGATGTTTTGTCCGCCGGCGCGCATCGCTATTGGAAGCGTCTGGCGGCGAGAATGCTTGCCGTGCGGCGCGGAATGCGGGTTTTGGATATGGCTGGCGGCAGCGGCGATATGGCAAAGTTGTTTGTTGATGATGCCGGTGCGGGCGGTGCGGTTGTGCTTGCCGATATCAACAGGGCGATGTTGCAAATCGGGCGGCGGCGGTGCGGCGGCGAAGTTGCTTTTTGCCATTGCGATGCCGAAAAGTTGCCTTTTGCCGACGGCGCTTTTGACCGCGCGGCGATGGCTTTTGGCTTGCGAAATATCCATAACCGCGCCGCCGCGCTTGCGGAAATGCATCGCGTGCTTGCCGTTGGCGGCAAGATGTTGCTGTTGGAGTTTTCGCCGCCTCCCATAACGGGCGGCATTGTCGCATCGGCGCAGCGGTTTTATTTGCGCCGTGTTTTGCCTTTTGCCGGCAGGGCGTTGTTTGGCGATGCGGAGAGTTATCGCTATTTGGGCGATTCCATTATGGCTTTTTTGCCGCCGCCGGTTTTGGCGAAGATGGTGCGGGCGGCGGGTTTTGACCGCCCCAAAATGTTGCCGCTTGCCGCCGGAGCGGTGCAAATCACAACCGCATGGAAATTGAAATGAGCGGATTAAAACACCTTTCGGCGGCGGTATCGCACAAGTTTGCCGCAGTTGAAGAATGGCTGCGCGCCGCCTTTGCCGATGCGCCGCCGCCGTTTTATGCCTCAACCGATTTGCGCAACAACGGCAACAAGATAGCACCGGTGGATACCAATCTTTTCCCCGGCGGTTTTAATAACCTGCCGCCCTCGTGTTATCCGCTGGCGGCGGAGTTGCTGTCTCAGCAAATGTCCGGCTTGTGTCCGGGGATGAAATCGGTTTTGCTGGTGCCGGAAAAACACACCCGCAACCCCGCCTATTCCGACAATGTCGCGGTGCTAAAACACCTGCTGGAACTGGCGGGCATTCGCACATGTCTGGGGGCGGATTCTCCCGAAGCGGTGGTAATGACGACAAGCGACGGGCGAAATCTGGAACTGCCGCCGATACAAACGGATGAAGACAACCGCCCGCACTGCGGCGATTTTTATCCGTGCGCGGTTTTGTTGAACAATGATTTGTCATCCGGCATGCCGCCGGTTTTGGCAAATGCGCCGATTCCGGTAATGCCGCCCGCGGCGATGGGCTGGCAAAGGCGGCGCAAGTCGGGGCATTTTCATCACTACCGCCGCGCCGCCGAACAACTTGCCGGGGTATTGGATATTGACCCCTATCTGTTGTCGGCGGATTTTGCGGTTTGCGCCGATGTGGATTTTCACCGCCGCGAGGGAATGGAATGTTTGGCGGCGTCGGTTGACGAAACGCTGGCGCAAATAAAAATCAAATACCGCGAACACGGCATTATGGATTCTCCTTTTGTCGTGCTTAAGGACAATGCCGGAACTTACGGAATGGGCGTGATGACGGTATCATCGGCGGCGGAAGTTTTTGCCGCCAACCGCAAAACGCGCAATAAGATGTCGGTCGGCAAAGGCGGCGCGCAAATCCGCGAGATATTGATACAAGAAGGCGTAGCGACCATTGACAAGATAGGCGGCGCGGCGGCGGAGCCGGTAGTTTATGCAATAGGCGGCGCGGCGGCGGGCGGCTTTTGGCGCATCAACAAAACCCGCGGCGCAAGCGAAAACCTGAACAGCCGCGGAATGCACTTTACGCCTTTCGCCGGTTCATTTGCGCCGTCCAAAGCACAGGGGGATATGAAAACACAAGGGAGTTTGCATTATCTTTACGGCGTCATAGCCCGCCTGTCCAACCTCGCCGCCGCCCGCGAAACCGCCGCCGCCGGTAATTAATCATCATTCCCGCAAAAAAAGCCCCGTCATAAGCCCCGTCATTCCCGCGCAGACGGGAATCCATCGCCGCCCCCGTTTTCACGAGGGCTTCGCGGCGGATTATGATGTCGCGCCTTTTCGGGGGCGTTTGTGGGTTTTGGTTTGGGTGCTTTTGGGAATGTCGGCGGGGGTTTTGACCGGACGCAGGGTTTTGTCGTCCTCGGCGCGGAAGACCTTCATATTCAGTTTCAGCGCCTCTTCCACCGCGCCCTTTTTTGCCTTTTGGTATATCAGCACACCCCGCACCTCTTTGCCTTTGGCAAGAAGGTGATAGCGGGAGCGCTTGAACAACTCCATCC
>JBPCWZ010000097.1:0-8883 GCA_051009015.1 Gammaproteobacteria bacterium
TCTTTTGCATCATTTTCGTTTTCTGCCTTTTGACGGCTTGTGGCGGCGGCATTAGCCTCGTGCCCGAACCTTTCACGCGGGAAAGGGCGGACGGCAAAATCCCGGTAAGTATTGAATTAATCCGGCAAGAAGTCCGGGCGGAGTTGTCGGGCGTCCCCGAAGGCGAGGCGCAAGTCGCCCGATGGCAGCGGATAGAAACCGATTATAACGATTGCCGCCTGTTGTCCGGCAAGGCAAAGTCGGCGGCGGAGCAAGTGTTTGCCGATTGCATGTCCGAGCGCGGCTATGTGTATATGTACCGAATTGACGCCGAGCAGTTGCACAATGACATTGCGTTTGAGATGGAAAAGCAACACGACGCCCGCATTGCCGCCGAGCGCAAAGCAGAAGAAGACCGCATCGCCGCCGCGCAAAAGGCGGAAGAGGAAAGGCGCGCCGCCGACAAGAAACGGCAGGAAGAAGCCGAACGCGCCCATCGGCAAAAAGAGTTGGACACCGCATTGGTTGTTGCTTTGAACAGGGATTGGCATGCTGATATTGCCGAAATTACGCGATTGATTGCTAATGGGGCGAATATCAATGCAAAATCAAAAAAGGGCTTAACACCTTTGCTTTTGGCGATAAAACGCGGTCAAACCGAAACCGCCCTTGCCTTCATCAAAGCAGGGGCGGATATTGACGCAAAAGAAAAAGATGGCTGGACGCCTTTGCATGTTGCGGCATGGCAAGGTAATACCAAAACCGCCGATGCGCTTATCAAAGCGGGGGCGGATATTGAGGCAAAAAATAAATTTGGCAAAACGCCTTTGCATTGGGCGGCACAGGCAGGTAAAACCAAAATTGCTCTTGCTCTTATCAAAGCGGGGGCGGATACTGACGCAAAATCTAACGATGACTGGACGCCTTTGCATTTTGCGGCGAAGATTGGTAATACCAAAACCGCCGATGCCCTTATCAAGGCGGGGGCGGATATTGACGCGAAAGAAAACGAAGGCAGGACGCCTTTGTATTGGGCGGCATGGTCTAAAGAAACTGAAATGATACTTATCCTTGTAAAAGCGGGGGCGCATATTAATGCAAGAGATAACAGGGGGCAGACGCCTTTGCATATTGCGGCAAGGAAGTTGTTTCACACCGAAACCGCGCTTGTCCTTGTCAAAGCAGGAGCGTCTTTGTATATCCGCGACAATGATGGCAGAACGCCGTTAGATTATGCCATAGCAGGGAATAAAGACAGCAAAATCGCGCGCATTTTGCGGGAAGCGATGAAAAAGCAGGGCGGCTAATGGCGCTATCGGCGGTTTATGGATTCCCGCTTTTCGCGCCGGCAATTGGAATTTGTTTCGCGTTGAGATATTTCACAAAATCCGCGCTTTGCCGGTGATACCAATAATTGGTAACCCTCACGGTTTTCCCGCACACAACATAATTCTTGCTCCAATATCTGGACTGTTGCCCCGTTGCTTGTTCCGGCGGAATGTCGGCAATTTCCAAACAAAACGGAAAATACAAGCCGAATTGTTTTTTGGAATAATCCGCATCCATAAGGCGCAACAATTCTTCCGGGTGTTGCTCGCAGTAAGCAAAAACCCCGGGAATGTTTTTCTTCACAAAACCGCCAATTTTCAATTGTTCCGGCTTCAATTGCCCCGGCGCAAACATATCCGCCAATTGCGTCAATGACGAAAGGGTTCTGGCGGGTTTTACGCCTTGCCACGGGTCAAAAACCGCTTTGCCGGTGCGGTTTAGCCAGATGCCTTTTATGCCGGTGTGTTGCGCGCCGATGATGTCAAAGGGGTTGCCGGATACCAAATAGGTATCCTTGGTTTTCTTGACATTCCGCTTTGCGCATTGCAGAAAATGCCTGTACACCCGCGGCGCGGGTTTGAACATCTTTACTTCGTCCGCGCTGACGATGCGGGCGAAGTCATCGGCGATGCCGCGCCTTTTCAGCCATTCTTTTACCGCCGCCTCCTTGCCGTTGGAAAAGGCAAACATTTTCACATTGCCGCTTTGGCGCAAGCGGTCCAGCGCCGGTTTGGCATCGGGGAAAAGCGGCAGGCGGGAATATTCCGCCGATAGTTGCCGCCTTTGGGCATCGTCCAACTTAATGCCGCGCTCGGCGCAAACAAACAAAAGGGCTTCCGCCGTGCATTGCCCGAAGTCGGCATAACAGCCCATCGCCGTGCGCCGGAATGTGTATTCCAATTGCTTGTCGCGCCATCTTGCCGCAAAGGCGGCGGCGTCTTTGGCGTCTTTGGAATAACCCGCCAAAGCGCGGGCAACCCCGCTTGTGTCGGCAAGCGTGCCGTAGATATCAAAAGCGATTGTGATGCCGCCCGCCGTCATTATCGCCGATTATACCCGCGACCGGATTAGTTAGAGCAGTTTGCGAAACGAATCCTCCGACAGCCCGGCATCGCGGGCTATCGCTCCCATCGTATAAGCGTTAATCGGGTTATTGCGCGGTATCGTCAAAATGCGGACGCCATCGGACATCACAATGTGCTTTCGCCCCTCCCGAATAATGCCAAACCCCGCGCGCCCGAAAGCACGGACGGCACGGCGGTGATTGACGCCTGCGACTTTTGGCACCGTCAAGCCGCTACTTCAATTTCGCAGATTTCCTCGTCTTTGTGCAATTGCGCCGCCACCGTTCGGTATTCGCGGATGGCATCGGCGATATTGTCAAGTGCTTCCTGACGGTTTGCGCCTTGCGAGTGGCAGCCGGGCAAGCCGGGGCAGGAAACGCTAAAACCCTCTTCGGACTCCCTGATGGCAATGCGGTATTTCATCATCGGTTATTATACACGCGGCGGCTGGTTTATAATTGGCGCACAAAAACAACAGGGGGATTTTGTGATAAGAGTGCTTTGGCGGCTGGTTTTTATCGGCGCGCTTTTGGTTGGCAGCGGGGCTTGTGCCGCCGCCATCGCCGTCGCCGTGATATATCAAAAACTGCCGACTTTGGAAGCGCTGGAAGATTACCGCCCGCTTTTGCCCCTGCGCGTTTATACCATTGACGGCGTGCTCATCGGCGAGTTTGGCGAGGAAAAACGCGCCTACCGCGGATATGGCGATTTTCCGCCGATGCTGGTGGAAGCGCTTTTGGCAACCGAAGATGCGCGGTTTTTCTCCCATCGCGGCTTGGATTTGCGCAGTGTCGCCCGCGCCGTTGCCGGTTATTTCGGCGGGCGGCGCGAAGGCGCAAGCACCATCACAATGCAAGTCGCGCGCAACTTTTACCTGAAACCCGAACGGACGATATTGCGAAAACTGACCGAGATAATATTGGCGCTGGAAATAGAAAGGCGCTTTGACAAAAAAGCGATATTGGAACGCTATATGAACCAGATATACCTCGGCGGCGGCAACTTCGGCTTTGCCGCGGCATCGCGCTCCTATTACGCCAAAGTGCCAATGGAACTGACTCTTGCCGAAATCGCCGTGCTTGCCGGGCTGCCGCAGGCACCGAGCAGATACAACCCGCGCCGCAACCCGTCGGTTGTCAAAGAACGGCAAACGCATGTGCTGGCAAGAATGCTTGCCAATAACCTGATAGACGAGCAAACTTATTTGCAAGTATCGTCCGCGCCCTTGCCGCCTTTGCGTTTGAGCAAGCGGCAGTTTGGCGCATCCGCCGATTATGTCGCCGAAGAAGTGCGGCGGGTGGTTTATGATTACTTCGGCGAAGATGCCTATCAGCGCGGCTTTCGGGTTTATACCACCGTGCATTCGCGCTTGCAAAAGGCGGCGGTGGCGGCTTTGCGCGAAGGGTTGCTGGCGCATGAGTCGCGGCGACAATACAAAGGCCCGCGGAAGTTTTTGGAAGTGCGCGATTTGTCGGCTGCCGATGCGGCGGCAAAACTGCAGAGCGAGCCTTCATTCGGCGGATTAATGCCCGCCGTTGTAATGTCGGCGGACGGCGCAAAACTCCGCCTTGCCGCCAAAGACGGCGAGGAGTATGTTATCAATGCCGCGCAACTTGGCAAACTCGCGGCGCATTTGCCAAAAGCATCCGGCGGCAAAAAGCCGCAGTTGGCACCCGGCGCGGTTGTTATGCTTTCCGGCGGCGGCGATGATGTCCGCCTGTCGCCGCCGCCTTCGGCGGAGGGCGCGCTTGTCGCTTTGTCGCCGGATGACGGCGCGATATTGGCACTTGCCGGGGGGTTTGATTTTCGCCGCAACCAGTATAACCATGCGACTCAGGCGCGGCGGCAGCCGGGGTCGGCGCTGAAACCTTTTATCTATTCGGCGGCATTGGAAAAGGGTTTTACTTCGGCGAGCATTTTGCCGGATACCCCTGTTTTTCTTTCGGCGGAACAAACCGGCAGCGGCAAAAGTTGGCAGCCCAAAAACTACGACGGCAAAGCAAGCGGCGACATTCCCCTGCGCGTGGCACTGGCAAAATCCAAAAACATGGCGACTATTAAGTTGCTGCAATCCATCGGCGTGGACTATGCGCGCGATTATCTTTTGCGCTTTGGCTTTCGCCGCGACGACTTGCCGCCGTATCTCACTCTCGGCTTGGGCGCGGCGGCGGTAACGCCGATGGAGTTGGCGCGGGGGTATGCGGTTTTTGCCAATGGCGGCTACCGCGTGCATCCTTACCTGATAGTAAGGGTGGAAGATTATGACGGCAACACCATCGTGCGCGAACTTAACTATCAACAGCGCCGCCGCGCCATAGACGCGCGCAATGCTTTTGTGATGACCGGCTTGCTGCAAAATGTCGTGCGCGAAGGGACGGGGCGGCAGGCATTAAGTTTGGGCAGGAATGATGTCGCCGGAAAAACCGGCACGACAAACAACACCCGCGATGCATGGTTTGCCGGTTTTGGCGGCGGCATTGTTGCGGCGGCGTGGGTGGGATATGACCAGTTGCGCTCGCTCGGCACGCACGAAAGCGGCGGGCGCGCGGCTTTGCCGGTATGGAACAGCTTTATGGCGCGGGCGCTTTCGGGCGCGGCGGAGATTGACTATCTGCCGCCGCCGGGCGTTGTCGCCGCCGGCGTTGATGCCGAAACCGGCAAGTTGTCGCCCAAGCCGGATGCGCGGCGCGAATATTTTTATGAGGAATACCTGCCGCTGCCGGGCGGGGAGGAAACGCCGGAAGGTTTGTTTTAGGAGTGATGATTCGCACACTCTTATTTGCGCTTTTGACTTTGCCCGGCCGCCTGCCTTTTCGCTGGCGGCGTTTTTGCGGGCGGCTTCTGGGCGATGTCGGCCGCTTTGTCGCAACCCGGCGGCGCAAAATCGCCGCGCGCAACTTGCAAATGGCATTGCCCGAACTGACGGCGGCAAAAAGGGAGAAACTCGTGCGCGAGCATTTTCACAAGTTGGGAGAATCGTTTATGGACGAGTTGTGGATGACAACCGTCCCCGCCCGCCGCCTGCAAGAGTTGGCGGTTGTCGAAAACGCCGGTGCTTTGTCAAGCCAGACACCCCCGCGCGGGGCGATATTGCTAATGCCGCATTTTGCCGGAATGAACATAGCGGGCGCGGTTTTGCATCTGGAAGCGGGCGGCGTGATGGCGCTTTACCGCCCGATGCACATTGCCTTTTGGGAGGCGTTTTTTTTGCGCCTGCGCGGATGGCACGGCACGAAGATGACATCGGCAAAAGACAAGGACGCGCTGCGCCGGTGCATCAATCATCTGCGCGGCGGCGGCAAACTGATATACCTGCCGGACATTGACGCCAAGCGCGGCAAGAGTTCGGTTTTTGCGCCTTTTCTCGCCGTGCAAAACGCGGCGACCTACGGCAACATCGGGCGCATCGCCAAAGCGGGCGCGGCGGATATTTTGCCGTGTCTGGTAACGATGACGGGGCAAAAATATTATGTCAATATCGGCGGCGCGATGCGGTGCGGCGAGAGTTTGCAGCAAAACGCCGCGGCATTAAACGCCGTTGTCGGCGGGCATATTCGCGCTTGTCCCGCGGCATATTACTGGCTGCACCGCCGTTTCAAAACCCGCCCGCCGGGGGAGGCAAACCCGTATCAATGACCGCTATTGCTTTTGTCAAAATGCAAAGTTGCGGCAATGATTTTGTCGTTATTGACGCGGTGCGTCAGGTTTTGCCCGCGGGCATAAACTTCGCCGCCCTTGCCGACCGCAAGCGCGGCATCGGCTGCGACCAAATACTCATATTGCGGGCGGCGGCGGGCGACGCCGATTTTGATTATCAAATCATCAATGCGGACGGCGGCGAAGTCGGCCAATGCGGCAACGGCGCAAGATGCGCGCATTTGTTTTTGCACAGCCGCGGGTTGACGGCAAAAAGCAGCATTGTGCTGCAAACCAAAACAGCGCGCATTACAACGGAAGCGGCGGGCGATGAAGTGCGCGCTTATCTGCCGCCGCCGGTTTTTTTCGCGCCGCCGGGGATGCAAACTGCGGAGTGTTATTCCGCCGCGCCGTATTTTAAGGAGAAGCATTTTTATTCGGTATCGCTGGGCAATCCGCATGCGGTTTTTATGTTGGGCGATGATGACGGCGATATGTTGCCGGGTTTGGCGGAAGTCGGCAAACAACTGAATGCGGCGCGTGATATATTTCCGGACGGCGTCAATGTCGGCTTTTGCTTTGTCCGTGCTGACGGCGGTTTGGATTTGCAAGTATATGAGCGCGGTGTTGGCATAACGGACTCTTGCGGCAGCGGCGCGGCGGCGGCGGCGGCGGTTGCGATAAAAAGCGGCAAGACAACTTCGCCGGTGGATATAAAAATGCCCGGCGGCAATCTTACCTGCGGCTGGCATCCCCCGTCATCGCCCATCTGGCTGCAAGCCCCGGCAACGGAAGTATTCTCCGGCACCGTGCGGCTTTAATATCCCGCCGCAACTTAACACGCGAAACTGCACAAAATCCAAATGTCGCACTTCATACTTTAATTCCGCATAGGGTGTTATCATTGTGTTATTTTGTTTGTTGACGGGCGTTGCCGATGACTGATTCCGATTGTGCCGATTATATTATTGTCGGCGCGGGGTCGGCGGGGTGTGCGCTGGCTTATCGCCTGGGCGTTGCCGGTTGCGATGTGCTGGTTGTGGAATGCGGCGGGGGGGATGTCAGCCCGCTGATTAGAATGCCCGCCGCGCTTTCGTATCCGATGAATATGAAAAAATACGACTGGGGGTTTCGCGCCGCCGCCGAAGAATCCCTCGGCGGGCGGCGGCTTGCCTGCCCGCGCGGCAAAGTTATCGGCGGCTCGTCTTCCATCAACGGAATGGTTTATGTGCGCGGCAACCGCGGCGATTTTGACCATTGGCAACAATGCGGCGCACAAGGATGGGGTTATGACGATGTCCTGCCGTATTTCATCAAAATGGAAACGGCAACACACGGCGGCAAGTTGCGCGGCAAAAAAGGCCCGCTCTTTATAACCCGCCCCGCCGCAAAAAACCCGCTTTATGGCGCGTTTTTGGCTGCCGGTGCCGAGGCGGGTTTTGGTTTCAGCGAAGATTATAACGGCGAACAACAGGAAGGGTTTTGCCGTTTGGAACAAACCGTGCGCGGCGGCGAAAGATGGTCGGCGGCGCGGGCGTATTTGCAGCCCGCTTTGCGTTTTGACAATGTGAATATAATACGGGCGCGGGCGCGAAAAGTATTGTTTGACGGCGACAAGGCGACCGGCATTGAAGTGCGCCAAAACAATACCATCCGCAAACTGCACGCCCGCCGCGAAGTGGTAGTTTGCGCTTCGGCGATTAATTCGCCGACTCTTCTTATGCATTCGGGCATCGGCGAACATTCCCAACTTCGGCGCTTTGATATCAAAACCATCGCCGACCGGCGCGGAGTCGGCGGCAACTTGCAGGATCATTTGGAGTTGTATATTCAGCAGCGATGCCGCAAGCCGATAACGCTAAACCGCAAACTCGGCTTATTTGCCAAAGCGCGCATAGGAGCACAATGGCTGTTTTTGCGCAACGGCGACGGGGCGACAAATCATTTTGAAACCGGCGCTTTTTTGCGCTCGCCGGATGCCGCTTATGCCGACATTCAATATCACTTCTTACCGGCGGCGATTCGCTATGACGGCAAAGCGCCGGTAAGCGGAGACGGCTTTCAGGCGCATGTCGGGCCGATGCGCCCGTTGTCGCGCGGGCGCGTTTCTTTGGTATCGGCGGATTGCGAAGCACCGCCGCATATTTGCTTTAACTATATGTCAACCGAAAAAGATTGGCGGGATTTTCGTCATTGCATCCGCTTGACGAGGGATCTTTTTGCGCGCCCGGCTTTTGGCGAGTTTGGCGGCGGCGAAATTGCCCCCGGCGCGCATTGTCAAAGCGACGATGAACTAAACAACTTCATCCGCGACAATGCCGAATCCGCCTATCATCCCTGCGGCACTTGCAAGATGGGCGCGGAAGATGACAAGGATGCCGTTGTGGATTCTTCCTGTTGCGTTATCGGCGCGCGCGGTTTGCGGGTTGTTGATAGTTCCGTTTTTCCGCGCATTACCTACGGCAATATAAACGCCCCTTCCATTATGACCGGCGAAAAAGCCGCCGACCACATACTTGGCATTTTGCCAAACAAATAAAACAATGCGGGTGATAAGCATTAATCTTAACGGCATTCGTTCGGCGGCAAAAAAAGGCATCGGCGAATGGCTGCGGCAAATGCGCCCCGATGTCATTTGCGCTCAGGAAGTGCGGGCGCGGGAGTGTGATATTCCACCACTCATGCGCGAGATAGCGGGGTTGCGCGGTTTTTTTTCATTGGCGCAAAAGCCGGGTTATGCCGGTACGAGTTTGCATTGCCGCCGCCGCCCTTTGCAAGTTTGCCAAAGTTTCGGGCATCCGGTCATTGACGACGAAGGGCGTTATGTTTGCGCCGAGTTCCAAAACTGCCGCATTGTTTCGTTTTATATGCCGTC
>JBPCWZ010000098.1:0-6382 GCA_051009015.1 Gammaproteobacteria bacterium
GATTATTTGGACGATTTGCGGGCGCATTGGCGGGGGCGGTTGTGCGGCGGGGTTTGTTTGCCGGGGTTGTTTGCGGATGATGCGCGGCGTTTTGGGCGGTTTTCGGCTTCGGCTTGCGGGATATTGCTGGATTATTCCAAAACCGCCATTACCGCCGAAACGCTGAAACTGCTTATGGCGGCGGCGCGGGCGGCGAAGTTGGGCGCGCGGCGGCGGATGATGTTTGACGGCAAAAAGGTCAATGTCAGCGAGCGGCGGGCGGCTTTGCATATTGCCTTGCGCGCCCGCGAAGATGCGGTTATTTGTTGCGATGGCGAGGATATCATGCCTGCCGTCATCGCCGAACGCAACAAAATGCTGCGCTTTGCCGAACAATGCCGCCGCAGTAATTACACCGACATAATCCATCTGGGCATTGGCGGCTCGGATTTGGGACCGCAAATGGCAGCCGCCGCCTTGCGAAAGTGGAATGCGCCTTTGCCGCGGGTGCATTATGTTTCCAATATGGACGGCGCGCATTTGGCGGATGTTTTGATTGGTTTGGATGCCGCGCGCACTTTGGTTATCGCATCGTCCAAAACTTTCACAACCGCCGAGACGCTTGCCAATGCCGCCGATGCCTTGCGCTGGCTGGAAGACGGCATCGGCAAAAGCCGCGCCCGCGAGCAGTTTGCCGCCATTACCGCCGCGCCGCAACTTGCGCGCGAGTTTGGCGCAAAGCGGGTTTTTCGTTATTGGCAATGGGTCGGCGGGCGCTATTCTTTGTGGGGCGCCGTCGGTTTGCCTTTGGCTGTTGCCGTCGGGCGGCGGCGGTTTATGGAAATGCTGGCGGGGGCGCGAATGATGGACGAGCATTTCATTACCGCGCCGCCGCGCAAAAACCTGCCGATATTATTGGCGCTTGTCGGCTTGTGGCATCGCAATATTTGCGGTTATCCTTCGCGCGCGGTCATTCCCTACGAGCAGCATTTGCACTTATTGCCTTCGTATCTGCAGCAGTTGGATATGGAAAGCAACGGCAAACATTCCCCGCTTGCCGGTGGCGCGGCATCGCCGGTTGTCTGGGGCGCGGCGGCGACAAACGCGCAGCATGCGTTTTTTCAGATGCTGCATCAGGGGGCGGATGTTGTCCCGTGCGAGTTTATTGTCGCCGCCCGCGACAGGGATGACAAGTTTAATCGGCGGCGGGCGGTTATCGCCAATTGTCTGGCGCAATCGGCGGCATTGATGAACGGCAAAGAAAACGCCGACAACAATCGCCATTTCCCCGGCAACCGCCCTTCGCTGACGCTAATGCTTGACGAATTGACGCCGCAAACGCTTGGCGCTTTGTTGTCGCTTTTTGAGCATCGCGCTTTTGCCGAGGGTGTGCTTTGGGGGGTAAATCCTTTTGACCAGTGGGGGGTGGAACTTGGTAAGGAAGTCGCGCGCGATATCGGCGGCGGCGGCGCGAAACAAATGGATTCTTCAACGCGCGGCTTAATGGCGCATTATCACAAGGCAAACTAATTGCCAAAAGGCGGCGGATTAGTTAACCGCCGCAAAAAGCGCGGCAAGCGCGCCGATTATCAATGCCGCCGCGATGAACATTTTAACTTTCGGCGGCTTTTTGTTTTCGCTGTTTTGTTTTTCCGCCGCACTTTCGGCTTTTGTTGTGTTTGGCGGGTTTATCTGCGCGGCGAAGTTGTCAAAGAACTTTGCCGCAATTTGTTTTGCCACGCCGTCCATCAACCGCGCCCCGAGTTGCGCTATTTTGCCGCTTATTTGCACTTCGGCTTCATAAATAAGGAGTGTGTCGTCGTCGCGTTTTTGCAGTTGCACTTTTGCCTCTCCTTTTGCACTGCCCGCCGCGCCGCCGTCGCCGCCGCCGCCAATGGTATAAGAATGCGGCGGGTTAATATCCGATAGCGCGACTTTGCCATTAAAGGCGGCATTGACCGGTCCGATTTTCAGTTTGACGCGCGCGCGCATTTCGCTGCCGGATATTTTGTCAAGCGATTCGCAACCGGGGATGGAGCGGCGCAAAACTTCGGCATCATTAAGCGCGGCAAAAACCGCCGCCGGAGATGCATGCAAAAGCCGCTCGCCGCCGAACTTCATTAATATCCTGTCAGGGTGTATTTGACTTCGGTGTATTCGTCCATTCCCATGCTCGCGCCTTCGCGCCCGATGCCGGATTCTTTGACGCCGCCAAAAGGCGCGACTTCGCTTGATATGATGCCTTCGTTAACGCCGACAATGCCCGCCTCCAAAGCATCCGACACCCGCATCATTCTCCCCAGATTGGTCGTGCAAAAATATGCCGCCAAACCATAGGGCGTGTTGTTGGCGCGTTTGATAACTTCTTCCTCGCTCTTGAAAGAAAACACCGGCGCAACGGGACCGAAAGTTTCCTCGCAACTTGCCGCCATATTATCGCGCATATTCTTTAATAATGTCGGCTGGAAAAAGTTGCCTTCCATCGCTTCGCCGCCGCAAACAACAACCGCCCCTTTGCCGACCGCATCGGCAATATGATGGCTGACTTTGGCGACCGCATCGGCGTTTATCAACGGTCCCTGCGTGGTGTCATCGGCAAATCCGTCTCCGGGTTTGAGCGATTTTATCTGTTCGGCAAACAAACTTATGAACTCGTCATAAACGCCTTCTTGCACATAAAAGCGGTTGGCGCAAACGCAAGTTTGCCCGCTGTTGCGGAATTTGCAAAGCATCGCCTGCTGCACCGCCGTTGGCAAATCGGCATCGTCAAAAACAATAAACGGCGCATTGCCGCCAAGTTCCAGTGCGAGTTTTTTTACCGTCGGCGCGCAAGCCGCCGCCAGAAGTTTGCCCGTTTCGGTTGAGCCGGTAAAAGACAAAACGCGCACCAGAGGATTGGCGCACATTTCGCCGCCTATCGCCGATGCATCGCCGGTCAGCACATTCAACACGCCGGCGGGAATGCCCGCTTCTTGTGCAAGCGCGCAAACGGCAATTGCCGACAGGGGTGTTAGTTTCGCCGGTTTGACAATGGCGGTGCAACCCGCCGCAAGGGCGGGGGCGGCTTTGCGCGTTATCATTGCGATGGGAAAGTTCCACGGCGTTATCAGCGCGCAAACGCCCGCCGCTTCGCGGGTAATGCGGATTTGTGTTGAAGGTTTAACGGCGGGGATTATCTCGCCGCCGCACCGCTTTGCCTCTTCGGCAAACCACTGCACAAAACTCGCGCCATACAAAGTTTCGCCGCGCGATTCCGCCAAAGGCTTGCCTTGTTCGGCGGTCATAATGCGCGCCAAATCTGTGGTATTGTCAAGCAGCAGTTGATGCCATTTGCCGAGCGCGGCGGCGCGTTCTTTGCCGGTTTTTGCTTTCCACTTCGGCAATGCCTCCGCCGCCGAATCTATCGCCCGCTTGGTTTCCGCGCCGGTCATATTCGGCACTTCGGCGATAACTTCGCCGCTTGCCGGATTGGTCACTGCTATCATTTTGCCGCTGTCGGCTTGTTGCCATTGCCCGCCGAGCAGCCCGGCGGCGGGCAGCAAAGAGCGGTTTTTGACGGCGGAAAGCGGGTTGGTGCGGGGGTTGGTGTTTGTGGTGTTTTTCATCTTAATCGCCATTGTATAACAACATTCCGCCAAATTCACCAAAGCGGCGCGTTATAAAAGCCCTGAAAGGGCGGCATGGTCATAGCACGGGGCAACGCCCCGTGAATCGGCGTATTAAACAAACAAGCCCTGAAAGGGCGCCCGAAAACAATGGCGGCGAATGTCAAACGGGCGAGGGTAGGGTTTGTGGTTTTTGCCGGGCTTTGCCCCGCAAAAGAATGGGGCGCCCCTTCAGGGCTTGATACATTGCGATGCCCGTCACGGGGCGCTGCCCCGTGCTATGAACAGGACGCCCTTTCAGGGCTATAACAAAGCACGTGCGGCGGATGGGCGGCGATTTGTTATAACGCCATTGACGGCAAAAACCATTGCCTTACCTTTGACAAAAACGGCAAGCGGCGGTTTTGTAATACAATGCCCGCATAAAAACCTCCCCGTCATTCCGGCGTAAGCCGGAATCTCATAAAAGGCAAAAGGAGATTCCGGCGTACGCCGGAATGACGAGGGGGGCGACAAAAACGGCAAGCGGCGGTTTTGTAATGAACTGCTCGCCATAACGGGAATCCATTAAACCGCCGCCAAACCTCTCCCGATTTTCGTCGGTTACTCGTCGCCTTCTTGCTTGTCGGACTTGTCGGCTTCAGGTATAAACTTCCCGATTTGCCCCGGTTGCCTTTTGCTGTCTTCTTTGTCGTGAGCATCGGGAGTTTGTATCGGCCTCCCGATTTGTGCCGATGGCTTGTTGTTGTCTTCTGTCATTGTTTTCTTCTTGTGTTGTGTTTAACGGCGGTTTGTTTTGTAATGTGCAAGATGATGCCGTTAATCCATCTTGCACAATAATTCTGCCACCATCGGCGGGATTATTGATATTATACCACGCGCGCCGGGGTAAAGTCAAGGGGGCTAACTATCGGTCTCCCTTCGGCTTTTTGCCGTTAGTTGCCGCCCTGCTTTTCCATCGCTTCCCGCAAAATGCGCGCGATTTTGCTGTCTTTGCCATGCTTTTCTATGGCAACATCCAGCGGCGTTTTTTTATTATCAGCGCGTGCAAGCACATCCGCTCCCGCTTTGACAAGGGCAAAGGCGATTTCGATTCTTTCTCGTCCTGCCGCCCAATGCAAAGGTGTATAGCCACTGTTATTTTTGGCGTCAATATCCGCGCCGCTATTGATAAGGGCATTAGCGATTTCGGTTTTGCCATGCGCTATCGCAATATGCAAAGGTGTATTGCCATCTTTTTGTTTGGCGTCAATATCCGCCCCCGCTTTAATAAGGGCATTTGCGGTTTCGGCGTGACCGCCAAATACCGCAGAATACAAAGGTGTCTGGCCAAACTCATCTTTATTGTCAATATCCGCTCCCGCTTTAATAAGGGCGTCGGTGATTTCGGTGTAGCCATTCCCTGCTGCCAAATGTAAAGGCGTCCCGCCATAGTGCTTTTTGGCGTCAATATCTGCCCCCGCTCTGATAAAGGCAAGGGCGGTTTCGGTTTTACCTATATTTGCCGCATAATGCAAAGGCGTCCAACCATCGTCATCTTTCGCATTAATATCCGCCCCCGCCTTGATAAAGGCATCGACGATTTGTGTTTTGCCCCAATATATCGCAGTACGCAAAGGCGTCCAACCATCGTTAGTTTTTGCGCCAATATCCGCGCCACTCTTGACAAGGGCAAGGGCGGTTTCGGTTTTGCTCTCTTGTGCCGCCATATGCAAAGCCGTCCAGTCATCATTATCTTTTGCGTCAATATTCGCCCCCGCTTTGATAAGGGCAAGGGCGGTTTCGGTTTGACCGTTAAATGCCGCATCATGCAAAGGCGTCCAGCCATTTTTGTCTTTTGCTTCAATATCCGCTCCCGCTTTAACAAGGGCAAGGGCAGTTTCGGCGTTGCCCCATTTTGCCGCATAATGCAAAGGCGTCCCACCCTGTTTTTCTTTGGCGTCAATATCTGCGCTACTCTTGATAAGGGCAACGGCGGTTTCGGTTTTGCCCAAAAATGCCGCAAAATGTAAAGGCGTCCAGCCATCTTTTTCTTTGGCGTCAATATCCGCTCCCGCCCTGATAAAGGCAAGCACGAATCCGGTATTACCGTCAAATACCGCAACATGCAAAGGCGTCCAGCCATCTTTGCCTTTTGCATTGACATCCGCCCCGCCGTCTATCAGGCGCTTGACTTCGGCAATATCGGCATATCTTCCCGCATTCAGCACAATAACCAAAGAATCGCTCAACTCTTTTTGCCGACGGATGCGCTCGGCTTCTTCCCGCCGTTTCTTTGCGGCGGCGATGCGCTCTTCTTCTGCTTTGCGCTCGGCGGCGATGCGGGCGTCGTGTTTCTTTTCCACCTCAAACTCTATGTCATTATGGAACTGCTCCGCGTCAATTCGGTACATATACACATAGCCGCGCTGGGACATGCAATTTGCAAACACTTCCTCCACCGACGCTTTCGGCGCACGGGACGCCAAGCGGCAAGCGTTATAATCCGCTTCTATCTGCTGCCATCGGGCGACTTCCGCCTCGCCTTCGGGCATGCCGTCCAAAACCGCCTGCACTTGACGATGTATCAATTCCGCCTTTACCGGTATCTTGCCGTCCGCCCTTTCCCGCGTGAAAGGTTCGGGCAGGATATTAACCCCGCCGCCGCACCCGCCCAAAAACAGCGCGGCGTAAAACAATAACGACCGCGCCGTCATCGCTTAATGATATTCCGCGTAGATAACGCCCTTGCCGCGCAGGCAATGTTGAAAGGAAAGCACTTGGTTTTTGCGGCATTCTTTTGTCGCTTCCGTCAGCAC
>JBPCWZ010000099.1:0-2851 GCA_051009015.1 Gammaproteobacteria bacterium
CCAAACGCACCGGCAAAACACGCTCCAAAACTTCCGGGTCGGTCGCGCGGGAATTGGTCATGTGTGTTTGCATCGCATCGCCGCCCCCGTTTTCATCCCCGTTTTCACGGGGACAGGCGAGGCAGGCTTCGCGGCGGGATTTTGCCAAAACTGCACATTCGGGTGGCGGCTGTATTAAAATGGCGGCATGCGCGATTTTTGCGTCGTTTTCAGTTTCTGCCTTTTGGCGGCTTGCGGCGGCGGCGTTAACCTAACGCCCGACTCTTTCACGCGGGAAAGGGCGGACGGCAAAATTCCGGTAAGTATTGAATTAATCCGGCAAGAAGTCCGGGCGGAGTTGTCGGGCATGCCCGAAGGCGAGGCGGAAGTCCTGCGATGGCAAAGCATAGAAGCCGATTATCACGCCTGCCGGTTGATAATGCGAAAGGCAAAACCGGCGGTGGAGCAAGTGTTTGCCGATTGCATGGCACAGCGCGGCTATGTGTATATGTATCGGCATGACGCGGAACAGTTGCACAATGACATTGAGTTTGAGATGGAAAAAGAACACGATGCCCGCATTGCCGCCGAGCGCAAAGCAGAGGAAGAGCGCATTGCCGCCGCGCAAAAGGCGGAAGAGGCTCGCCTTGCCGCCGAGAAGAAACGGCAGGAAGAAAACGAACGCTTACTCCGACAAGAAGAGTTGGACGGCGCTTTGGTCATGGCAGTGCGAAGTGGCGATAGCGCAGAAGAGGCGCGATTGATTGCACAGGGTGCAAATCCGCAAGTTGCCGAAAAAGAGCGCGAGCATATTGCCGACGCAAAGAAATGGGTAGAAAAACGCCTTGCCGCCAAGAAACAAAGAGAGTTAGACCATGCTTTGGTTATGGCGGTGCGAAATGGCAACATCGCAGAAGAGGCACTATTGATTGCACAGGGCGCAAACCCGCAAGTTGCCGGGAGAGAGCGCAAACGCCTTAATGACCGCCGACAGAAAGAAGAAAAGCGCCGCGCCGCCCTTCGGCAAAAAGAGTTAACCGCTGCTTTGCTTAATGCTGTGCATTCGGATGGATATGTTAATATTGCCGAAGTCAAACGGCTAATTCGCGGCGGGGCGGATGTCAATGCCAAAGATAGACATGGTCAAACGCCGTTGTATATTGCGGCATGGAAAGGTCATGTCCAAATTATACTTCCCCTTATCAAAGCGGGAGCGGGTATCAGTGCAAAAGACAAAGTAGGCAATACGCCTTTGCATGTTGCGGCAATATTTGGTCAAACCGAAGCCATTCGCGCCCTTATCAAAGCGGGGGCATATATTGAGGCTAAAAATAATAATGAAGATACGCCTTTGGGGTTGGCGGCATGGCATGGTCAAACCGAAGCCGCCCGCGCCCTTGTCAAAGCGGGGGCGAATATTGAGGCAAAATATAAATGGGGCAGAACGCTTTTGCATGTGGCGGCATATTACGGCGAAGTCAAAACCGCTCGCGTCCTTATTGCAGTAGGGGCGAATATTGAGGCGAAAGATAAAAATGATTATACGCCCTTGCATCTGGCGGCATGGCAAGGCAAAGCCGAAGTTGCGCGTATTCTTGTTCGCGCCGGTGCATATAAATTTGCCACAACTAACGACGGCGAAACTGCGATACAGATAGCCGAGAGATATAAGCAATGGGCTGTCGTTAAGATTTTGCAGCGCTTGTAGAGGCGATTTATACAACAAGGAGAAACACCATGACCAAACTTTTGCGCGCCCTCGGCGTGCTTTTTACCGCCGCCATCATCAGCATGTCGGCTTTCGCCGATGACGGCTTGACGCCTTTGCATTATGCGGCGGCGAATGGCAACACCGCCGAAGTTAACCGCTTGATAGCCGGCGGGGCGAATGTCAATGCCAAAGATAACTATGGCATAACGCCTTTGCATGGTGCGGCAGTGCTGGGTCACGCCGAAATCGTCCGTGCTCTTGTCAGAGCGGGGGCGGATATTGACACAAAAGATAACGAGGGCAGTACGCCTTTGCATTTTGCGGCAGAGAATGGTCAAACCGAAACCGCTCTTGCCTTTGTCAAAGTGGGAGCGGATATTGAAGCGAGAAATAACTTCAAACAAACGCCTTTACATGCTGCGACAGCGAAGGGTCAAACCGAAACTGCACTTGCCCTTGTCAAAGCAGGGGCGGATATCGGGGCAAAAGATAGCAGTGGTCACACGCCTTTGCATTGGGCGACATATAATGGTCAAACCGAAACTCTGCTTGCCCTTGTCAAAGCGGGGGCGGATATTAATGCAAAAGCAATAGATGGCTTTACGCCTTTGCATCATGCGGCAAAGTATAGTAAAACCAAAATTGCCCTTGTCCTTGTCAAAGCGGGAGCGGATATTGACGCAAAAAATAACATTGGCGCAACGCCTTTGCATGTTGCGATAGCAGTCGGTCAAATAGAAACCATCCTTGCCTTTGTTAATGCGGGAGCGAGTTTATTTGTTTTCACGGATTCCGGATATACGCCGTTAAGTCTTGCCGTAAAAGTGTATGGCGAAGACAGCAAAATCGCGCGCATTTTGCGGGAAGCGATGTTCGGCGGCGGTTGATAGATTCCCGCCTCCGCGCAAAAAGCGGTTTTGTAGATTCCCGTTTATGCGGGAATATCATTGGAAAACCGCCGCTTGCCGTCCTTGTCGCAGGTAAGGCAGTGGTTTTTGCCGTCAATGGCGTTATAACATATCGCCGCCCATCCGCCCCCGCCCCCTTTGATAATCCCCCGCCGATGTTTGATATTTGCCGCCATTGTTTTCGGTCGCCCTTTCAGGGCTATATTTATCATAATACCGATTCACGGGGCGTTGCCCCGTGCTATGACCAGAG
>JBPCWZ010000100.1:0-9254 GCA_051009015.1 Gammaproteobacteria bacterium
GGGCGGGGGTTTGGCTTTGCGGTTTTTGCCGGGCTTTGCCCTGCAAAAGAATGGGAGGCCCTTTCAGGGCTTGATTAATGGGTAATACCGTCACGGGGCGTTGCCCCGTGCTATGAACAGGACGCCCTTTCAGGGCTATAACAAAAAGGAGATTCCCGCTTTCGCGGGAATGACGAGGGGCGGGAATGACGAAAGGGGCGGGAATGACGAAGAGGGCGGGAATGACGATGATGGGGCGGGATTGTTTGACGATGATGGGGGCGGGGTTGTTATTTGTGGGCGGCGGTAAGTGCCTGGTCCAAATCCCACAGGATATCGTCAAGCGTTTCCAAACCGACCGACAGGCGAATCATATCCGGGGTTATTCCGGCGGCAAGTTGCTGCTCTTCGTTCATCTGGCGGTGCGTTGTTGATGCCGGATGGATGATTAATGTGCGGGCATCGCCGATGTTTGCCAGATGACTCATCAACTGCGCCGATTCTATAAACTTCTCGCCCGCGCGCAGCCCCCCCTTTGCGCCAAATGTCAGCAAGCCGCTGCATCCTTGTGGCAGGTATTTTTGTGCCAACTGCCGCTGCGGGCTGTCGGGCAAGCCCGGATAACTAACCCACTCAACATTCTTATGGTCGCTGAGAAACTTGGCAACCGCCAGAGCGTTGTCGCAATGACGGCGCATCCGCACCGGCAAAGTTTCCAAACCCTGCAAAAAGAAAAACGCATTCATCGGGCTTAGTGCGGGACCAAATGTGCGCAATATCTCATAACGCGCCCGCATTGTGTAGGCAAAATCGCCGAAAGTTTCGTAAAACTTGATTCCGTGATAGCCCGGCGAGGGGTCGGTCATGCCCGGGAACTTGCCGTTGTCCCACGGGAACTTGCCCGATTCCACAATGACGCCGCCGATGGATGTGCCATGACCGCCGATGTATTTTGTCGCCGAATGCACGATAATATCCGCCCCCCACTCCGCCGGACGGCACAAAAACGGCGTCGGTACGGTGTTATCCACAACAAACGGCACGCCCGCATCTTTGGCAATGGCGGATATGGCGGCGATGTCCAGTATGTTGATGAGCGGATTGCCGACCGTCTCGGCAAAAAGTATCTTCGTCTTGTCTGTTATGGCGCGGCGGAAGTTGTCCGGGTCGGCGGCATCCACAAAAGTCGTTTTGATGCCGAGTTTGCGCAGATTAAAATCCAGCAAAGAATAAGTGCCGCCGTAAAGCGTCCGCGCGCTGACGACTTCATCGCCCGCTTCCAGCAATGCCAAAAGCGCAACCGCGCAAGCGGCCATGCCCGATGCCGTTGCTACCGCCGCCCTGCCGGATTCCAAAGCCGCCATGCGCTCTTCCAATACCGCCGTCGTCGGGTTTGACAACCGCGAATATACATTGCCGAAAGTTTGCAGGTTAAACAAACTCGCCGCATGGTCGGCGCTGTCAAGCACAAAAGAAGTCGTCTGATATATCGGCGCCGCCCGCGCGCCCGTCTCGCCGTCCGGAATATGCCCGGCATGCAGGCACAAAGTTTCCAGCCCGAAACGCCGCCCGGACATATCAGCCGCCCCCGCGTTTGGGCGATATGACGCCGGTATTGACGCCCGCCCAATGCAAGCCGCCGAAAAACCTGCCATGCTCTATTTTCATGCACCGGTCGGCGATGTAGGTCATGCCCGCTTGTTCGGCGATGGCTTGTGCCTGTTCGTTATGCAAGCCCAATTGCAGCCACAATACTTTTGCGCCCGCTTCCGCCGCTTGTTTTGCCAACTGCGGGGTTTCTTCGGCGCGGCGAAAACAATCCACCGCGTCAATATGCAAACCGGCGGCGACAGCATCCGGCACGCTCGCATAACACTTCTCGCCCAGTATTTCATCGGCGGCGGGATTGACCGGAATAATCCGGTAGCCGTGCGCCTGCATATATTTGGCGGCAAAAAAACTCGGCCGATGCCAACTCGGCGACAAGCCGACAACGGCAACCGCCTTGACGCGGCGCAAAACCCCGCGCACCAACGCCGCATCAAACTCCATCGCGCTTATCCCGCAAATGTGCCCAGCCAAAAAGATACCGCCGCCACCCCGGCGGCAATGGCTATTTGTATTATGACGGAAATATATTTGGACTGCTTGCTGATGCTGCCATGCTCTTTTTGCGCCCGCGCGATATTGCCGGCATTATCAACGCACAATGCGCGGACGCCGCGCCACAAGTCGGCGGTCTTCAGATAAGCATCAATGACGCTATCATTATCCGCCGCCTGCTCGCCCAAAGCGGTGTCGGAAAACTTGGCTTCCTCCAAGGCGCGCTCGGCGTCTTTTTTGCCGCGCTGCAGCGCATCCCAAAAGCCGCCGTTGGAAACCAGCGCCAAAACTCCGGCGCTGTGTTTTTTTTCAAAGTCGTCAACCCATTTTGCGGCTTGGTAGGCATAGCACTTGCATGCATCAAGCGCGGCGCGCTGCAAATGTCCCTGCATTTTGTGAAGATTGCGGTGGCTGTCATCGTTTTCAAGCACGCCGCCGTTTGATAAAAAACGCATAAAATGATCCAGCCCGTTGCGGTATTCGTTAAGAATTTGCCCCGGCATTTCTGTAAAAGCCGCCTCATAAAGCGAAAACAAATGCCGCGAAAGATAATACAGATACACACTGCGCCGCAACAGCGCCGGGGCGTTTTTCGCCTGCTCATTTGCTCGCGCCGACAACTCAGACGGCGACAACTCGCACCAAGCGGCAACATCGCCACTCGGCGATGGGTTATTTGCCGTCATTCTTCGCTGAGTTGGAAATTCTCCCCATTGCCATAAGCGGGCTGCCCTGCACCGGCACGCGCCAGTCCATCTCGGCAAAAGGCAAATCGGCGGCGGTTTTGCCGCCGGGAAGGTATTGCTTTTGGAGATCCGCCAAATCGGTCTCCCAAAATGCATCCCGTCTGTTGTCGTTCATCATTTACTCCCGGTTGTGTTGCAGCGGCACTTGTCTTACGCCGCTGTTGCAGTATAACACTTTCCGCCGACAAAAAACCAAGCGGCGGGTTGTCGTATAATGGCGCGCAGATGACCGCCCCGCCGCCGGAGATATTCAAAGCCAACGACATCCGCGGCATATACGGGAAAACGCTGACCGCCGGCGGCGCAAAACTTATCGGCTGCGCTTTGGCGGCGGCGGCAAAAGCACAAGGCGCAAAGCACATCGCCCTGGGAAGAGACGGCCGCCTGTCAAGCCCCGAACTTGCCGCCGCCCTTGCCGATGGTTTGTGCGAAGGCGGCGTGGCGGTGGCGGATATCGGCGTTGTGCCGACTCCGGTTTTGTATTATGCGGCGGCAAAACACTGCGGCGGCAGCGGCGTGATGATAACCGGCAGCCACAACCCCAAAAACTACAACGGAATGAAAATGATGCTCGGCGGTGCGACATTGAAAAGCGAAGCCGTGCGCGCGCTTTATGAACGCATACAAAGCGGCGATTTTGGCAAAAGCGAACGCGCCCCGCTGACAAATCAAACTATTGGCGCGGAATATATTGACGCCGTCATCGCCCAAAACCCGCCGCTGTCAATTGCCAAAAATGCCGGAGAACCCGCCCCGCCCGCCAAAGCATTAAAGATAGTTGTTGATGCCGGAAACGGCGCGGCGGGGCAACTTGCGCCGCTTTTATACCGCAAGATGGGCTGCGAAGTGCGCGAGTTATTTTGCGACATAGACGGCAACTTTCCCAATCATCATCCCGACCCGGCGCGTCCGGAGAATCTTGCCGATGCCGCCCGCGCCGCCGAACAATGGCGGGCGGATGCCGCTTTTGTTTTTGACGGAGACGGCGACCGCCTTGGCGTTTTGCTGCCGGGCGGGGATGGGTATGAAAACATTTTCCCCGACCGCTTGCTGATGCTTTTCGCCCGCGACATGCTAAGCCGCAACCCGGGCGGCGGCGTTGTTTATGATGTCAAATGCTCGGCAAATCTTTCCCCCTTTGTCAAAGCATGCGGCGGCGAAGCGGATATGCAGCCGACCGGGCATTCTTTTATTAAGGCGCGGATGAAACAAACCGGCGCATTGCTCGGCGGCGAGATGAGCGGGCATTTTTATTTTGCCGAAGGGTGGATTGGCGTTGATGACGCTTTGTTTGCCGGTGCGCGTCTGGCGCGCATTCTTGCCGCGGGCGGGGGAATGGATGATATTCCAAACTCCTGCGCCTCGCCGGAACTGCTTGCCGACATGCAAAACCCGCATGCCTTTGTCGGGCAATTGCAAAAGAATGCGCGGGAAGAATCGGGAGAAAAATCCCTTTTTGGCGATGCGGCGATAACTGCCATTGACGGCTTGCGCGCCGATTATGCCGATGGCTTCGGGCTTGTGCGCGCTTCCAACACCACGCCATCTTTGGTTTTTCGCTTTGAGGGCGCAAATGCGGCGGCGATGCAAAGAATCCAAAACACCTTCCGCAAAATAATAAAAACCGCCGCGCCGAATTTACAACTGCCGTTTTAGCCGCCCGTAAAAGCATCCGCAGCCGCAAACAAACCGGACAAAAGCCTCGGCGGTTTTGCCCGCCCGTTATCGGCGGGCGGCGGGGTTGTTTGGAATGGCGGGAAAAGTTGTGTTATAATTTGCGGTGAATTTACCGGGGGGCGCATTTGGGCTTTGACGGGGATTACGAAGCAGAAGGAGCATGCCAAGCGGAAACGCCTTGTAAAACCGTTTCGACAAAAAATATAAACGCCAACGAAGAGCGTTTCGCCTTGGCCGCCTAAACGGCCATGCCCTCGCCCCGAATGGTTCGCGGGTCGGCAAGCGGGGTCATTACGCGAACTCGCAACTTGTCCCGCGGCGGGGCAGGTTGTCAAAAACTTCGCCGCTGGCGCTTGACGGGCTCGTTCGGTTTGCCCGCCAAAGCGTAAGAAACCAAAAAATACCGGACTAAGCATGTAGCGCCGACTGTGTAGGATTCGCGGACGGGGGTTCAACTCCCCCCGCCTCCACCATTTTTCCCGCCCGCCGGCGGCTATTTTCCGGCGGCTGCGTTTTGGAACACGGCTTTGCCGGTTATCTTCGGCGTGCGGACGATATGGCACGGATGGGTCAGCGCCTGGGTTACGAGGTCGCCCGGCTTTGGCGCGGAGGTTTGATAGGAGACGAAAACGCCGCCATCTTCTTCGCGGCGGACGGCGCGGATGGACACGGCAAAGCCGCCGGTATAGCGCAAGCCGAGCGCAACGGCAAAGGCGGTATGTTTGTCAAAATCCGCATCGCCAAACCATTCTTTGTGCCAGTCGGCGGGGATGTCGCTTTCGTTTTGCACCATCAGGGTATCTGCCGATGCGCCGTGGCAGTGGTCGCCGCGGGCGATGGTATCAAAAGGCACATCGCCGACAAGCGGCGGCGCGCAGGAAACCCCCGCCGCAACAAGCAAAACAACAACAAACAAAGCGCGCATGACAACGCCCGATTATAACCGCCCCGCCCGCCAAAAAACAAAGCCGCGCCATCCGCCAAAGGCGGGCTTTTATGCGGCGGTTAGTGTTTTTGCGGCGGCGGGGGATGTTGTCAATATTGTCAATGTTGTTTTTGACGGCGGTGCGGGTTATAATTGCCGTTTTTTTGCGCCGGGGTCGTAGCTCAGTTGGTAGAGCGCAGCGTTCGCATCGCTGAGGTCAGGGGTTCAACTCCCCTCGGCTCCACCACCCAAAAACACAAAAACCCGCAACAACCGCCGCCCGTTTTGCAAAAGCGGGTGTTTAGCGTGCTTTGTCAAATTCCCAATCCGGCTTAAAGCCGCGAGTTTTGGCTATGGCGAGAAGCGGGTTGATGACTTCCGCCAATTTGGAATGCAATTCGCTACCGTCAATTTTCGCTCCGAAAGTGTCAATATTAAGGTCGGCGGAATATGGCTCAAAGATGCTCTCCCAGCGGCTTTTGTTGGGAAAAGTGTGCAGTGCTTGCACGGCGATATTTTGCATCTCGGCAAAAAGGTCAAAATACTCCGCGCCGCTCGGCAGGTTGTCGGATTTTTCGGCATTGCCCGCTTCGCTGACCGGCACCAGATTCCACATATTATCGTGCGCGACAAAACTCCACGGCAGATAATGGTCAAGCGCGAAGTTATCGGCGTCAATCTTTTCGCCGGTGTAAATGCAATACACGCCCGGGCGGCTGTCCATAACCTGCCGCCAGAATTGCCGCTGCTTTGTTGTTTTCGGCGCGGCGGCATCGTCAAGTTTGGCGGCGATGCCGGGAACATTCGGGTTTATGCGCTGGACATAACGCGCCAACCCCCAAAGAATCCACGCATTGATAATCTCAAAATTGCGCCGGAAATATTGCGCCCACTTCGGATGCACGATAATCGCGTCATCGGCAAAACAATACGGCGGCGGCAAATCGCCGTCAAAACGCGCCGCCGCTTCTTCCCGGATTTGCCGGAATTTGGGTTTGCCGACCATGCCGGACGGGATGGCTTTGTCAAAAAACGGCGACATAAAAAGATACGGCACAAACTTGGTCAGTTGCTCGACGATGTCTCCGGGAATGTGCCGCGCGCGCGGCGCGATGACATTTCCCTTAAGGCGGGCAAGCGTTTTCCCGTCCCAATGCGGCGTCCCTTCCAGCCGCAAAAACCATTCCGCCAATTTGTCATCCTTCGGCATGCGCAAGCGAAAAATACAAACCGCCCGCCGCGCCGCTTCCAACATTCCCGCCGCCAAACGCACGAAAGAAACAGGGCGCGATTGAAACCCGTCAGCATCAAGTGCCGCCATCAGAGAGCGCGCCCAAAAGAACTTATACGAAGTATTGACATTGCCAAATGCCCGCGCAAAAGCGGCAATATCCAACCCGTCGCAAGGCGGCGGATTATCGGGCGACAAAAGCGGCATAACAAACAATATAACACGCGGGATTGATAAAAACAAAAACGCCCGCCAACGCCTTTGGCGGAAATTAATCTACAACAATGTTGCGTTCATGGATAATGCGGGCGCGGCATTTTCTGCATATCAGCCGGAACGACCGGCGATTGCTTGCCCTTGGAGGAAAGCAACCGTTTGGACATCTTCGCAGCCATTGTTTGGGAGCAAAGGGTTTTTCGCAACAACGGTCGCCGCTGCAGCCGATGCTTTGCGCAATTTCTTTCCAAACATGGTCGTGATGATGTCCGGGTCCCGCCAAAGCATGCGCTATTTCGTGCAGGATAGTATCGCGCAATTCCGCCGCGCTTGCTTGCCGGACAAAAAGTCGGCTGAGCCCGATGGTGTGCTTGTCATAACGGCATACGCCTGCTCGCGAAGTTGCCTCGTCCCATGCAAAATGCCATTGTTGCAAGTCGTGTTCGTCCATCAGCCGCCGGGCAAGTGCCGCCGCCTCTTGTTCTTGCCCGCTGTAATCCGCTCGCACGGATTCAATGGCCAAAAGCCGATATGGCACATTCCATTCTTTTGTTGCCGTGCTTGCCGAGTCGCGCGACGGGCACAAAACAATAACCATTGTGGGATTGAGTTTTTGCACCGTGCCAAATATTTGCCCCCCGCCATGCACGAAAGAAACCTTGTCGCCGCGCGACAAGCGCGATTTAATTTCATCCCTCGGCGGCATTTATTTACAGCGACTTTTGCCAGTAGGCAAGCCCGCGCTCAAGGGCTTTTCCCAGCCATGGGCGAAATCGCGCCGTAACGCGCTCTTCCGAATCCTGATAGTTTATTTGAAACACATCGTCGGTCAATTCCTCCGCCGGTGAAACCTGACGGTCTTCGGCATCGGTTCTTTCGCGGTGAAACATGCTCGCCGAGCAAACAAGCAAGCCGCGATATATGCTGCCAACGCCGTGGAATGAAACCAGCAATTCCGCCCGACCGCCCGGGCGCAAAATCAGCCGCGCCCATTCGTGGTGCAGCCCGGGATTGGCAAAGTATCCGAATTTTTTGGCAACTTCAATAATTTGATAGCGAAAATAATGCCCGCGGTCTTCCATGTCGCCGTTGCGGTAGGCATCCACGCGAAATGCATCCGTCAAGCCGCGGGTGGGGATATTCTTGTCAAGTTCCGCCTGCACTTGACTGAGCATGTCAAAGGATAACTTATGCAGTATCCCGGCAATATCCCGGGCGTTTTCCCATTCCTGCTTTTGTTTGTCTTGGCGCGCGGAAAGTGTATGCGCGGCAATTTTTATAATGCTTGCGGTGCGGCTTTGATAATCCTCGTCCGGGGATTCGCCCTCGCTGACCACTTCGCGCGAAATGTCAATTGCCCGGGTAATTTCCCGCCGCTGTCCGGCAACGAAAATGGATATCAGCGGTTGCAAATCGCCGCCATCGGCGGCTTCCAGCGCGTCAAGGTATTTTGCCCTGTCGCCGTTTATATCGCGGATGGTTAAAGGAAAACCGCCGGCGCGCAAAAATATTAATGTCGCCAAACACCGCGCTACCCTGCCATTGCCATCCTGAAAAGGATGGATTTGCGTAAAACGATGATGCAGCCACGCCGCTTGTACTTCCGGCGCGATTCTTTTGGCGGTATAACCATTGTTTATTTCTATTAACCTGTCCATCTCCGAGTCGGTGTGTTCCGGCGGGCAGTATTCATGCACCCCTTTGCCGTCATCGCGAGTCGGGTTGTTGGGGCGGGTTTTATACTTGCCTTTGACAAGCGGCACTTCGGTTTTGTTGCCGAATTGGTCGACGCCGGTTGCCGTGTCTTGATTCCGCACCAGCGCGGCGTGCAGTTCCTTAATGTAAGAAGTGGTAATTGTCCGGTTGCCGCCGACAAAGTCAAATAAACTATCCACGACATTTTTATGGTCGCGGATGATGGCGGCGGTTTTCTCCGGCAGTTGCCGCCCCGGGCGATGCGGGATTAATGCCGCATCAATCCCGCGCTCTATCAGCATTTCGGTAATGCCGCGGTCAAGCGTATAAATCCGCTCTATCAAGCCGGTTTCCACCGACCATTCGCGCCGCAGTTTTTCGTTAAATATCCGCAATGCTTCGGGGTTAATATCGCCCTTTTGGTCGTGCCAAACGGCAAGCATGGAGCGCAAACCGTCATCCGCCAGCACTTCCGGCGCGGATTCCAATTCGGCTATTGGCTGCCATTTGTGATAAACAGGCATCCGTTTATTATAACCGACAATCAATATTTTCCCCCGCCCCTTGCCTTTTGGCGCAAATGGCGGGTGTGGGTTTGGCGGGCGTGGAGGCGGCGGATTAGGTAGTTTCTGCCGAGTGATAATGCCGTGTAAAAAAGCGTTACGCCAAATGCCGCCGCCCA
>JBPCWZ010000101.1:0-4210 GCA_051009015.1 Gammaproteobacteria bacterium
TTTTTATGCGCTGTTGGCTGACGGCTTGTTTTGGCAGCGGTATCCTGACGAGATATGGGAGATTATCTGGTCGGTTTTGGCATTATTGTTTTTGTTGTCATTGCCGCTTTTTGTGCGCGCCTATCATTGCTACAAAGCCGGGCGGCACACACTTGGGGGCTTGCGGTTTTATTTGCACAAGCCGCCCGTTTTAGGTTATTACGGTGCGCTCATCGTGCCGTTTTTGTGCGCGGCGGGCGGTATCTATTCGGTGTTATGGGCGGTGGTTTTCATAGGGATAAAGAGAGAGGAAGATTTGAGCAGTCAGTTCGGGCTTGCCGGAATTATCATCGGTGGTACGATATTGATATCGGTTGTTTTGACGCAGTTTGCACAGGCGGCGTTATTCCGTTTGTTTTGGGGTAACTTGCGGGCGCGCAATGACAAGTTTGAGGGGCGTTTTGTTTGCGACATAAACATTTGGCATTTTGCCTTTCGCATTTTGCTTGTTAATGTTGTAGCGGTTATTATGTCGCTGGGCTTGCTGCATCCGTGGGCAAAGATTCGCAAAACCCGTTATCTTGTGCAGCACATTCACATTATCGCTCCGACCGGCGCAATGTCATCTTTGGCGGCGCGCGAAGGCAAAAAGGAATTGCCGCTTGGCGAGGAGTTGGAAGTCGCCGAGGGTTTTGATTTTGATGTGGGGTTGATATAACAATGAAAGCGGTTGTCATTGGCGCGGCGGCGCATAAGATTACGGTGCAATGGCTTTCGCCCGGCGATGGCGTGCGGGCGGCGGCGAAGTTGTGGTTTGAGGACGGCGCGGTGCATGCCGAAAACACAAAAGGCGAGCGGCGCAGTGTGCAAGTCGGCAGGGCGGAGTTTTCGGCGCGCATGCCCGGTTTGCCGCGGCGGATAACTTTTGCCGATGGCGTGGTTGTCGTCGTTGATGACAATGATTATATTGATGCGGCACTCGGCGGGCGGGGTTTGTTGTATCGGATGGAAGCGCATTGGCGCGGCATCTTTTCTTCCATTGCCGCGGCGGTTTTTGTCGGTTGGGCTTTTATCGCCTATGCTTTGCCGCTGGCGACGGAGATTATTGCCGCCCGCGTGCCGCAAACGACTTTGGAAACCCTGAGCGAAGAGGCGTATGTGCAACTGAAAGAAAGCGATTTTCTTTCTCCTTCGCAACTGCCGCCCGCCGATATGGCGCGGTTGGAAGCGGTGTTTTCGCGCACTGTCGGAGAAGAAGCAGGAGAAAGAAAAGGAGAAAGCGGCGGTTTTCGTTATCAACTGCGTTTTCATAAAATGCCGTTTGATATCGCCAATGCTTTTGCTTTTCCGGACGGGATGGTCATCGCGAGCGACGGCTTGATAGCATTGCTGACCGAGAAAGAGGTGGAGGCGGTTTTTGCCCATGAGATATCGCACATTCGCCATCGTCATGGCTTGCGCGCCGTAATGCAATCGTCGGCGGTTTTTGTTTTGTCGTCTTTTTTGTTTGGCGATATTTCGTTTGTGTTATCAAGCGGCGCGGCGATATTGGTGCAGCAGAAGTTCTCGCGCGATTTTGAGCGCGAAGCCGATTGCGATGCTTATTTTTATCTGCGCAGGCGCGGCGAATCGGAACAGATAATGGTTGCGGCGCTGACCAAACTGGAAAGCGACTATGAAAAAGCGCACGAAGCCGCCGCCGAAGGTAAAAAGGAAAAGCCCGATAGCGAAACCGTCAAAGATGAAAAGCCGGATATCGCCGCGGGGGATAAACTTGAAAAGGCGGATGATGCCGCCGGTGGCGAAGAAACCAAAACACAAAAGGCGCTGCGTGCGGCGTGGGAGTTGTTATCAACCCATCCGGCGACTCACGAGCGGGTGGATTTTCGCAAGCATTGCGATGATTGACGCGCGGGCGATTTTGGATTTTTGGTTCGGCGACATCCGCGGGGGATGGGTAGCGGATGCGGAAAAGCCAAAGTTGTGGTTTGGCGGCAAAAGCGAAAAAGACGCCGAAATAAAACGGCGTTTTGGCGCAATGATAGACGAAGCGCTTGACGAAGAGGAATCTTCCGCCGCAGCGTTGGTTTGTCATGCCGAAGCATTGATGGCGCGGATTATTTTGCTCGACCAGATGACGAGGATGGTTTGTCGCGGCGAGGCGCGGGCTTTTGCCGGCGACGGCAGGGCGCTTTTGTTATGCCGCGCCGGTTTGCAAAGCGGGGCGGACAAAACCCTGCCGCCGGTATATCGGCTTTTCTTTTATCTGCCGCTGGAACACAGCGAAAAGATGGAAGACCAGCATTTGTGCGTATCGTTGTTTTCGGCATTGCCGGACGAATATCCGCAGTTTGCCGAACCTCTGGCGGCGACATTGGAATATGCCGTCAAACACCGCGATATCATCGCCCGCTTTGGCAGGTTTCCCCACCGCAACAGGGCATTGGGGCGCACTTCCACCGCCGAAGAAGCGGCATATCTGAAAACCGCCGAAACATTCGGGCAGGGATAGCATCTTTTGGCAGTTTGGCAATTCGGCAGTGTGTTTATGTTGTTTATGGCGGATAAAAAATGGCGGTCATTTGGCGGATAACTTGCCAAAATGTTGTAGAATGATGGCACTTTCCCCGATGCCTTGCGTTTGCGGCGCGAGATACACAATGCCGCGGGCGGGGGGCGGAGAAAACACGCAAAGGACCGGACCAATGACAACCATCAGAACCATCATCGCACTTTTCGCCATCGGCTTGGCGTTTTCGCCCGCGGCGCAGGAAGCCGGCATCGGCGAGCGCTTTTATCTCGGCGTCGGCGGCGCGCAATTCAAAACCCGCCTGTACGACATTTGCCCGCTGCGGGTATGCACCGAAACAAACAAAAAGCGCACCGGCGTGATGTTCTACGGCGGCTATCAGGCGACCGAATATTTCGGCGCCGAGTTGGGCGGCAGTATTGTTAATGGCTTTGGCACATCGGCGCCGGAGTTCAGATTTTTGGCTGGCGACACGGTGGTGGCGGTGGCGCCGGAGATGCGCGTCCGGTCCGAATACCGCAACATCTACGCGGCAGGCACCGCCCGCCTTCCGGTAATAAAACGCCGTCTTTTCCTGACCGGCAAACTCGGCGGGCATTACTACAAGCGCAAGGATACCACCGACATCTACGCCCTGTCCGGTACCGGTAACCCCCCTCTCCCCCCGGAACTAATGCCGGGAAGGAACATTACCACAGCCGAAAGCGTCCGCCCGCTTTTGGGCGCGGGTGTTGAGTTGCAAATCGGCAAGGGCGGTTTGCGCGCCGATTGGACGAAGTTTTTGGGCGATAGCAGCGGCGACATGGAAGTTATCGCCGTCAATTACATCTACCGCTTCTAATATCATCCGGTTAGTTAGCGCGTGGATGCTGCGCGGCACATCAAAGGGCGGGGCGCCGTCAATGCCCCGCCGGGCAGGTTTGAAAGCGCGGTTTGCGAGGCGGTTGATGACGGCTGGGGCAATGATGACGATGCGCCCAAAGCCGAAACCATCGTCCGCTTTGACCGCGCCAAAAGCATTATCAACACCACCGATTCGCCCGACATTCCCCACAAACTTTCGGCAAACCCCTACCGGGGTTGCGAACACGGCTGTGTTTATTGTTTTGCCCGCCCGTCGCACGCCCATCTCGGCTTGTCGCCGGGGCTGGATTTTGAAACGCAACTTTTTGCCAAAGACAACGCCGCCGCATTGTTGCGGCGCGAACTCGCCCGCCCCGGCTACCGCCCGCAAACGCTTGCGCTCGGCATCAATACCGATTCCTACCAGCCGATTGAGCGCAAACTGCGCATTACCCGGCGGATGCTGATGCTCCTTGCCGAATGCCGCCATCCGGTTTCGCTCATTACCAAATCCGCGCTGATAGAGCGGGATATTGACATCCTCGCCAAAATGGCGCGCGACAACCTTGTGGAAGTCGCCGTGTCCATCACATCGCTGGATGCCGATTTGACGCGCAAACTGGAACCGCGCGCGGCAAATCCGGCGCGAAGGTTGAATATCATCCGCCATCTGAGCGATGCCGGCATTCCGGTTATTGTAATGATGGCGCCGATTATTCCGGCGATTACGGACGGCGAGATAGAAACACTGCTCGCCGCCGCCGCCGAAAACGGCGCGCGCGGGGCGGGTTATGTCGTCTTGCGCCTGCCGCACGAACTTAAGGAAGTATTCCGCGCATGGCTGCAAACGCACATGCC
>JBPCWZ010000102.1:0-9319 GCA_051009015.1 Gammaproteobacteria bacterium
TGGGCGGGCATCGCGGGCTTTTGCTGCTGCAGGTATTTTATGCCGCTACCGCCGTCATTGGCATTATCCGCTGGTTGTGATATTTTCGTGCGGGCGGCGGCTACCGCCCTTTTGCCCGTTCGCCGCGCAGTGTTATGACCGTGCTGGTGACGATGGCGGCGGTTTTGCCATCGGCGCGGGTTATTGTCGCGCGGTAATGTGTCAGTGTTTTGCCGCTTTGCATGGGTTTGGCTTCGGCGCGCAACACGGTCTTCCATGACGGGCGGAAGTAGTTTATCTTAAGTTCCACGGTGGCAAATGTTTCGCCTTCGCGCATCAGTGTGGAATGCGCCGCGCCGATGGCGGCATCGGCAAGTTCGCAAAGAAAGCCGCCGTGGATGGTGCCTTGCTGGTTGCCGTGTTTGGCGGGGTCGGCGTTTGTTTCCACTATTGCTTCGCCTTCGCCGACGGCAACAAGGCAAAAGCCGAGTGTTTGCCAAATGGCGGGCGGATGGCGCATGTGCGCGGCATCATCCGGCGCAAGCGTTCCGGCAAGTTGCCTGCGCATATATTCCAGCATTGGCATTTGTTTGTCGGCTGTCATCGTCATCAAAATGGCAAAACATTATACCCGCAAACGCCGCCGGTGAAAACGGCGGGTTTTTGCGGCGGCGGGAGTGATAGAATTAGCCGCATTTGGCATAAGGGTGTGAGCGGGTTGTTGTCGTTGTTGATATGGCTTCCCGTTTTGGGGGGCATCGGGGTTTTGGCGCTCGGGGCGGCGCGGGTTTGCCCGTGGCGGCTCAAGGTTGTCGCCGGCGGCGTTGCGCTTTTGGCGTTTTTGTTGTCGCTGCCGCTGTTTTTTGCTTTTGACAAAACGGCGGCGGGGATGCAGTTTGTTGAAGATGCGCCGTGGATAGGGCGCTTTGACATTCGCTATTCGCTGGGCGCGGACGGGTTTTCGGCGCTGATGATACTGCTCAACACTTTTACCACATTGCTGGTTGTCGCCGCGTGCTGGGAGAGCGTCAAGTTTCGGGTGGCGGGATATCTGGCGGCTTTTTTGATAATGTCGGGCTTGACAACCGGCGTTTTCGCGGCGACCGATGCGGTGTTGTTTTATGTCTTCTGGGAGGCGACTTTGATACCGCTGTTTATCGTCATCGGCGTTTGGGGCGGCGAGGGGCGGGTGTATGCGGCGGTGAAGTTTTTTCTCTACACGCTTGCCGGCTCGCTTTTGATGCTGGTGGCGTTGTTGTATTTGTATGCCGAAGCGGGCAGTTTTGCGCTGGCGGATTTTTATGATTTGCCTTTGCCGATGTCGGCGCAAACGGCGGTATTTTTTGCCTTTCTGGCGGCGTTTGCCGTCAAAGTGCCGATGACGCCGGTGCACACATGGCTGCCGGATGCGCATGTTGAAGCGCCGACCGGCGGCTCCATCGTGCTGGCGGCGGTAATGCTGAAACTCGGCGCCTACGGCTTTTTGCGCCTGTCTTTGCCGATAGCGCCGGATGCGAGCATGGAATATGCCGGTTTGATGATTGCCTTGTCATTGGCGGCGATAGTGTATATCGGCTTTGTCGCATTGGCGCAGGAGGATATGAAAAAACTGATAGCCTATTCTTCCATCGCGCACATGGGTTTTGTGACTTTGGGTTTCTTTTTGTTTGACGAATGGGGGCTGGTCGGCGGCGTTTTTCAGATGCTGTCGCACGGGTTTGTATCGGGGGCGATGTTTTTTTGCGTCGGCGTGATGTACGATAGGATGCACACAAGGAAGATAAAAGATTACGGCGGCGCGGCGAATGTCATGCCGCGTTTTGCGGTGTTGTTTATGCTTTTTGCCATGGCAAATGCGGGCTTGCCGGGGACGAGCGGTTTTGTCGGCGAGGCGATGGTGATATTTTCGGCGGCGGGCAAGAGTTTGTGGCTTGCGGCGGCGGCGGCGACGGCGATGATAACCGGCGCGGCATATACCTTGTGGATGTATCGCCGCGTAATGTTCGGCGAAACGGCGAGCGATGCGGTGCGGGCATTAAAAGATATCACCCCCCGCGAAACCGTCATATTACTGGCATTTGCGGCTTTGGTATTATTTGCCGGCTTATGGCCCCTGCCCTTCACGGATATCATAATGCCCGCAGCGGAAAACCTGCTTGCGCATGTCAAAGAAGGAAAGTTATAACTTTGCGATTTGATACACGCCCTTTGTGAGTATAATCACACTGGCGGCGGATAATCTGCTATCAAATGTTAACGAAGAGGATTCAAAATGGCAAAAACGAAAAATTCATGGACTGATGCCCTCCTTTGGGGTGCTGTGCGTTTTCTGTGCAGTACTCGTAGCGCGCCTTTTCATCAAGTGCGCGACCACTTGGACAAGCACATGGGCAACCACATCCCGCCCAATAAACGCGGACACTACCCCAGTAATCCTCGGGAGCAGAAGTGGGCTATTGACCTGCTCGCTGCCGTGCGGAGTTTTGTTGACGCCGGGTTTTTGATACGCGAAGGGCGCGTATGGAGCATTACGCCTCTTGGCATTGCCGAAATGGAAGGGCAAGGGGCATCCGTTGCCCGAAAGCCACACGATGCTTCCGTTAACAAACATAAACCGGAAGCGGAGACAACCGGGCGGATGGAGGCGTCCGTGAAGCAGGCAAGCGATAACCAATCGCCGGAAGGCGGGAGGGACGATAATGACGGCGATATCCCCGCCGTCCAGATGGCGAAAGAACGCAACAAGGCTATCTTCCGTATTGAGAGATACATTAAATCAATGGACCCGTTTGCTTTTCAAGAATTGGTTGCGGCATTGCTTCGCGGAATGGGCTATTATGTCCGCGAAGTATCGCCACGGAACACAGCGGACGGTGGCATTGATATTGTCGCCTATCAGGGCGGCGATGTGCTTGGCGCAAAAACGCCGCGCATTAAGGCGCAAGTCAAGCGACAGCAAAACACAACTGGCGAGCCGGAATTGCGGGAACTGCTTGGCGTGATGACCGATGGCGATATTGGCGTTTTTATCTCCACCGGCGGCTTTGCCCGCGGTTGCCCCAAGTTTGCCAAACAGCAACCCCGGCAGTTGGAGTTGATTCACATGTCTCGCTTTATTGAGTTGTGGCGCGACAACTACGGCAAATTGAGCGACGAGGATAAATCATTGTTGCCGTTGCAGCCGATATATTTCCTTGACGAGGAAAGGGTCAAGCACTCATAATCAAAACCCTGAAAGGGCGGCGGGAATGGCGAATGTTAGAGGGGGTATAATCGCTTTGGCGTTTATGTTGGAAAGAATGCGGAGTTATGCGGGCGGTGCGGAAGTGCGCGATGTTGCGGCGGGCGGGCTGGTGTCGGCTTTGGCGGTTTTGGCGGTTGTCGGGTTTGGTGTTTTTTGCTGGTGGCTGACGGCGGTAATGGCGGCGGATTTTTATGACGGCGGCATGACATCATCGGCGGGCGGCGGGTTAATGTCGTCATTTGGTGCGATATTTGTTATGTGGGCGGTGATGATGGCGGCGATGATGATTCCGTCTTTTTTGCCGTCTCTTTTGTTGTTTGCCCGATGGCAAAAAAACAAACAAGCACAACCTTCCGCGGCAGCCGGGCGGCTTTGGGCTTTGACTTTTGGCTATCTTGCCGCGTGGGCTGGTTTCAGTTTTGCCGCGGCGGTTTTTCAGCATTCGGCGCAACTTAATAGCGCTTTGTTGTTGGAGCATCCGCTGCAGCGGGCGGGGTTGTTGTTTGCGGCGGGGGTGTTTCAGTTTTCGCGTTTGAAGTTGCGTTGTTTGCGCGGCTGTCGTCATCCGGCTTTGTTTTTTGTTTTGCATTGGCGCGGCGGCGCGGGCGGGGCTTTTCGGATGGGAATGCATAACGGCGCGCTTTGTGTCGGTTGTTGCGGGCTTTTGATGGCGCTTTTGTTTGTCGGCGGCGTGATGGATATGCGCTGGATAGCCGCCCTTGCCTTGTGGGCGCTTGCCGAAAAGACGCTGCCATTCTCGGCGCGCAAAACCGCCGCTTGCGCGGGCTTGTTGCTTTTTGCCGCGGCGGCGTGGGAAGTTGCGGCGCATTATTCTTAAATCAAACCGAAAGGAGAAAACGATGAAATGGAACATAAAAGGCGAAGTGTTGCTCAGTTGCAACTGCGATTTGTTTTGCCCGTGCGTGGTATCGCTGGGGCGGGCGCGCCCGTCTGCGGGTTATTGCCATTCGTGGTGGGGGATTAATATCGCCCAAGGCGCGGCGGATGATGAAGATATCTCCGGCTTGCGCGTTGGCATTTTGCTGGATGTGCCGGGCAAGATGGGCGAAGGCGGCTGGGCGGTTGCGCTGTATATTGACGAGCGGGCGAGCGAAAAGGCGGCGGATGCTTTGGCGCAAATCTTCACCGGCAAGGCGGGCGGGTCGCTTGGCATTTTGTCAATGCTGGTTGCCGATGTCATCGGCATCGGGCGCGCGAAGTTGAGTTTTGACAAAACCGACGACGGCTGGCGGATGGTGGCAAATGCCGACGGCAACAAAGCCGCCGATTGCGCCATCGCCCGTTTGCCGGGCAAGCGCGAAGGCGAAGATGTGGTAATTCACAACTCGCAATATTGGGTTGCGCCGGATGTTACCGTTGCCGTCGGCAAAAAAAGCAAAGTGCGCGCTTTTGGCAGAGTATGGGATTTTTCCGGCCAATCGGCGGAATATGCCAAAGTGGATTGGCGCGGCGATTAGCCGCCGCCTTTTGCCGCGGGGTTATTCCTTGCGCGCTATGTCGGCGATTTCCTGCAGGTCTTCGGACAGGTCTTTCATCGTGCCCGGCTTGTCGGCTATTTCCGTCAGCCGCTCTTCTATGCGCTCCAGCCGGGCGTTTGTGCGCCGCGAGGCGATGATGCAGGCGGCGGCGGCGAGCAAGTCCATTCCCATCGGGTTTCGCCCGCCGTCTTGCAACTCCACGGACAACATCTGATACAAAGCGACAACTTCCTGCGCATCGGCGCGGTTTTGCCGGTTCAAATGGCTGAGGTCGGTTTTTGTCATATCTTACCCTCCAATGTGATATTGCGATTATAATACACCCGCCGCGCCCATTAAATGACGGATGACAATGCATCGGGCTTTTTTTGCGGGTATAATTCGCCAATGCCGTTTGCCGCCGGTCAGCATTTTGATGCGCCATTTTCGCCCGGGGGCCAAGTAGCTCAGTCGGTAGAGCAGAGGCCTGAAAAGCCTTGTGTCGGCGGTTCAATTCCGTCCTTGGCCACATTCTTTTTTTCCGCCGCCGCGGGCGTGTTTTTGGCTTTTGTGCTGGCGGTTGTCGCGCCGCCCGCCGCCGCAAGCGACAACACCCGATGGCTGGAAAAAACTTATCGCGCCTTTGCTTTGGCGGTGCGCGGCGCGCATTCTCCGGCGGCAAAACAACTCGCCGCCATCGGCGAATCGCGCGGCGACCCGGCTTATCTTCGCGAAGCGGCAAAAGAAGCATTGCTCGCCGGTGATGCCGAAGCAGCGGCGCATTACGGCAAAAGGCGAATCGTCCTCGGCGGCGGAGACGAAGCCCGGCTGGATTATGCCGGGATTTTGCTTTATGCCCGCAAATGGGAAAAAGCCGAACGGGAAATGTCGGCGTTGCTTGACGATGGTTTGCTTGACGATGCCGGGTTGTTTGACCGATTGCGGCTTTTTGGCGGCGCAAATGCGAGTGATATCGGCGGGCGGTTGTTTTCGGCAAAGGGGCGGGATTATCTGGCGCGCCTTGCGATAAAAAGCGGCGATTGGCAACTTGCGCGGCAGGCGGCGGATGAGGGGATGACAAACAACAGCGGGCGCGCGGTTTGGCATTTTTTGTCCGCCCGCGCCGCCGAAGGCGAAGATGGCATTAAGGCGGCGCTTGTCAAACTTGACGACTATATCGCCGCCGGTTGCCCGGGTGTTTCCGACCGGCGGGCTTGCGATGAATCCATCGTTTTGCTGACATATCAACGGCTGGCGACTTCTCAGGAATGGGATGCGCCTTTGCGTCAACCGGCGGCTTTTTCTCAACAGGCGGCATATTCCGCCGGTGCTTTTTTGGAAAACGCCGGAGCGTTGGAGCGGGCTGCCGTGCAGTTCGGGCGTTATGACGATTTGTATTCGCGCCTCGGCATTGCAAGATTGCGGCTGGCGGAAGGCAACAAAATGGAAGCGATAACGATTATTGATGCGGCAAAGATAAAAAACAATAACGAGTTTTCGTTGCGCGAGCGGTCGGCGGCGGTTATCGCCGGTTTGCTCTACGGCAAACAAAAACGATTGCAGCGATTGATTGCCGCCCGCCAAACCGCGCCGGACGATTATTTTTTGCTCTACGAGCATGCGCTGGCGGCGGAAGAAAACGGCGACATTGACACCGCCGTTTCTTTGTTGCGAAGATTGGCGGAACTTTATCCCGGCGATGCGCATGTACTGAATGCGCTGGGTTATGTTTTGGCGGATCATCATCTGCATCTTGCCGAAGCGCAAAAACATATCCAAAGCGCGCTGGATATCAGCCGCCGCCGCGCGAATGTTTCGGCGGATGGTTTTGCCGCTCATCGTCCGGCGTTTGTGGATGACGCCAATATTTTGGACAGTTTGGGCTGGGTGCATTACCGGCTTGGCAACTTGCCGGAAGCAAAGTTATGGCTGGGCAAGGCGGCGGGATTGTCGGGTGCCGCCGAGATAGCGGCGCATTACGGCGAAATATTATGGCAAACCGGAGAGCGCGAAAAAGCCGCCGAAGTATGGCGGGCGGGATTGCAAAACGACGCCGACAACACAACCCTGAAAAAAACACTAATGCGCTTTGTGCCCGATTGGCAGTAAGCGCATTGGCTGTTTTGCCGCATTGCGGCGGTTGTTGTTATTGCGAAATGCCGCCATTTGTTAGTTTTTCGGGGTTTAGGAGTTTAGCGAGTTTGGCGCGCGGAATGTCGGTTTCTTCCGCCGCGACATCCAAAATAGCCCGCCCATCTTTGTAAGCGCGCTTGGCGATTTGCGCCGCTTTCAGATAACCGATTACCGGATTGAGCGCCGTTACCAATATCGGGTTTTGCGCCAGCGATTTTTGCATCGCCTCCTGTTTCGGGACAAAACCGGCGATGGCGCGGTCGGCAAGAAGCGTTGCCGCTTGTGCCAGCAACTCAATGGATTCCAAAAGGTTGTCGGCTATCAGCGGCAGCATTACATTCAGTTGAAAGTTGCCCGATTGTCCGGCGATGGTAATGCCCGCATCGTTGCCGATAACCCGCGCCGCAACCATGCAGGCGGATTCGGCAATGACCGGATTGACCTTGCCGGGCATAATGCTGCTGCCCGGCTGCAGTGCCGGCAGTTCTATCTCGCCAAAACCGGCAAGGGGCCCGCTGTTCATCCATCGCAAATCATTGGCGATTTTCATCATGGCAACGGCGGCGGTTTTGAGTTGCCCGGACATTTCCACCGCCGCATCCTGCGAAGACAAACTCTCAAAAAAGCAGGCATTGGCAACAAAAGGCGCGCCGGTTGTCTTCTTCAGTTTGCGGGCAAACAAAGTTGCGAACTGCCTGTGGGTGTTGATGCCCGACCCTACGGCGGTGCCGCCTTGTGCCAGCATCAACAGGCGTTTTTCGCTGTCGCGCAGGCGGGCGATACTTTTGGTGATTTGCGCCGACCAGCCGGAAAGTTCCTGACTCATGCGCACCGGCATTGCATCCATAAGATGCGTTCTGCCGGTTTTTATGTATTTGCGCGTTTGGCGCGATTTTTTGTCAATGGTCTTTGCCAGATGCGAAAGCGCCGGCAGCAGCAAGCCGCGCAACTGCAAAACCGCCGATATGTGAATGGCGGTCGGCACGACATCATTGCTTGACTGCCCCATATTGACATGGTCGTTGGCGCTGACTGCCATCTTGCTTTTTCGGGCGGCGAGGGCGGCGAGCACTTCGTTGATATTCATATTGGAACTGGTGCCGGAGCCGGTTTGGAAGACATCAACCGGAAAATGCCGCAAGTGTTTGCCGTCCGCAACTTCGCGCGCGGCGGCGGCGATGGCATTGCCGATTTTTTTGTTGAGCAGCAGCAACTCCATATTGCTTTCGGCGGCGGCGAGTTTGACAAGCGCAAGAGCGCGGACAAAAGCCGGGCGCATCGGGCGGCCGCTGACGGGGAAGTTATCCACCGCCCGCTGGGTTTGCGCGCCATAAAGGGCATCGGACGGCACGCGAAGTTTGCCCATGGAATCTTCTTCGGTGCGGAATGTGCTTTTGTTGTTTTTCATTGTTGTTTTTCCGGTTGCGGCGGCGCGATGCCGCCGGTTGGTTGTTGTTGCGTTATGCAGTGAATGCCGCCGCCGCCTCTGACGATAGCGCGGGCATCAACTTGTATTATCCGCCGACCGGCGAAAGATTCGGCGATAATCGCACGGGCGGCATCGTCTTCCCTGACGCCAAAAGACGGCATTACAATGCCGCCGTTGGCGGGATAAAAGTTAATATAAGAAGCAAGCAAATCTTCGCCGTTTTCTTTCACCAAAGGCGAAGGCAAAAAGCGCACTTGCAACTTCCGCCCTTTGGCATCAACCGCAGACAGCAGGCGGCGTTTGTTTTCGGCGCGCATTGTGCCATTATCCCCGCCATCGCTATCGGCGGCTAACACTTCGCCGGGGCGGCAAAAGCAGGCGATATTGTCAATATGCCCGTCGGTTTCAACATCGCGCTCGTCTCCGGCGAGCCAGACAACAACATCGCAGCCGAGATAATCGCACAACAACTTTTCTATGTCGGCGCGGGTCAGATGCGGGTTGCGGTTTTGGTGCAGGAGGCATTGTTCGCTTGTCAATAACGCGCCTTCGCCGTCGCAATGAAAACTGCCGCCTTCCATAATCATCGGCGCGTCAAAACGGCGCATTTGCAGATGATGCAAAATATTACCGGCGGCGGCGTCATCCTTGTCAAACGGCGCATATTTCTCGCCCCAGGCATTAAAACGCCAGTTGATACCGGCAACGGCATTACCCTTATCGCGCACGAAAGTCATACCGCTGTCGCGCAACCACGAATCGTCAATCGGCAGCGGGATAACCTCGGCGGCATCGCCGAGCATTACCGCCGCATCCGCGGCATCGGGCGGGTTTGTGATAATCCTGACCGGCTCAAAAGCCGAAATAGCGCGGGCGACTTCGGCAAAAGCATCCCGCGCCATTGACAACCCGCGCCCCCCGCCCCAAGCCGAAACCCGGCAGGGCCAAGCCATCCAGCAAGCACAATGCTCCTCCCATTCCGCAGGCATGGAAAACCCCATCCCCTTCGGCAACACCAAACCCCCGCCCATAACACCCGTCATTATAATCCCCCCC
>JBPCWZ010000103.1:0-20326 GCA_051009015.1 Gammaproteobacteria bacterium
TCCGCCAGGGCATTAAGGATTTTTCCGATTGGCCCACCGTCCCGCAGTTGTATGTCAAAGGCGAGTTCGTCGGCGGCGCCGACATCATCCGCGAAATGTACGAAAGCGGCGAAATGACCAAACTCCTCAGCGACAAGGGAATCGTCAGCGGCGGCGACTAACCCGCACGGCAACCCCGCCCTTCCGTCATTCCCGCAAAAGCGGGAATCTACAAACCGCCGCTATTCCAATTCGCGCAGCAACTCTTCGGCTTTTTGCCGGTTTGTTCCTTATTTTTCCGTCATGCCCGGCAGAAGACCGTGCAGGAAAAGAGATTCAGGACTATCACCAATTACAGGAACATCCAACGGCGTCAAACCGTCAGTAGTTAGTGCCTTGGTATCTGCCCCCGCTTTAATAAGGGCGAGCACAATTTCGGCTTTATCTGTCGCTACTGCCAAATGCAAAGGCGTTGCATCACCTTGCGCTTTTGCGTTAACATCCGCTCCCGCTTTGATAAGGATGCGTACAGTTTCGGCGTTACCGAATGCCGCCGCACTATGCAAAGGCGTTAAACCTTGTTTCTCTTTCGCGTTAATATCCGCCCCCGCCCTGATAAGAGCAAGTGCGATTTCGGCTTTGCCGAATAATGCCGCACTGTGCAAAGGCGTAAAGCCATCGTTGTCTTTTGCGTTAATATCCGCCCCCTCTATAATAAGGGCGCGTGCAGTTTTGGCATTACTGGATGCCGCCGCACTGTGCAAAGGCGTAGAGCCATCGTTATCTTTTGCGTCAATATTCGCCCCCGCATTGACAAGAGCGAGCGCAGTTTCGGTTTTGCCGAAAGACGCCGCCATATGTAAAGGCGTCCCCCCAAGACCATTTTCGTGAATATCCGCCCCTTCTCCGATAAGAACAAGTGCATTTTTGGTTTTACCCTCTGCTGCCGCTGTATGCAGAGGCGTAGTGTCAGAGGTGGTTTTTGCGTGAATATCTGCTCCCGCTTTGATAAGGGCAAGGACAGTTTCGGTTTTACCTTCACCTGCTGCGAAATGCAAAGGCGTATTGCTAAACCAAACATCCTTTACATTAACATCCGCCCCCGCTTTGATAAGGAATAGCGCGATTTCGGTTTGACTATGCCATGCCGCCAAATGCAAAGGCGTCAAGTCAGCGGACTCCTCTTTTGCCTCAACATCCGCCCCGCCGTCAATCAGGCGTGTGACTTCGGCGATATCGCCTTTTTCCACCGCCAGATGCAAAGGCGACAAATGGCTATTAGCAAAAGCCGCGCCGCTGATAATAACGGCGAAGCAAACCGCGCACAAGGCGCGCCGAAAGTTAAAACCGCCGCTTTTGCCGCCGCGCCGCGCCGCCGAAGTCGGCAGCAAGCCGGGAATGAAAAGCGCCAAAACGGCGCGGATGAGGTTTTGCATTGTTATGCTCCTGTTTGTTGTGTTTTGTGTTAAACCATCGGCAAGCCGATAGCCGCCATTTTACACCGTCCTTTGCCGAAACTCGCCCGCTTTTGCCATATTGTTGCTTTCGCTCCATTAGATTCTCCCTTTTGCAGAAATGACGGAGTTTTGCGCGGGAATGACGGGGGCGGCGGCGGGAATGACGATGTTAAAGCCCTGTAAGGGCGAAATGTTATAGCACGGGGCAACGCCCCGTGAGTCGGTGTTATTGGAAATAGTGCCCTGTAAGGGCGACACATTCTTTTGCGGGGCATCGCCCGGCAAAACCATCAATACACAAACAACCGCCGCCGCTGTTGTGTGCCGCCCTTACAGGGCTTGACAAACGGGGATGCCGATTCACAGGGCGTTGCCCTGTGCTATAACATTCCGCCCTTACAGGGCTTTAAGAATGCGCCGCTTTGCGGCGATGGTTTGGAGATTCCTGCTTCCGCAGGAATGACGGTGTAGATTCCCGCTTTTGCCGAGTTTTGCGCTATAATCGGCGCGGGTTTTTTGCCGGAGGATTGTGATGAATGACAGCAGGTTTTTGCGCGAGGAAGTTTATGCCGCCAGCCGCCGCCCGGTGGAGGATGCGCTTTCGCTGACGCCGGATGCCTATCGCGATGATGCCTTTTATCGCGCCGAACAACAACAGGTTTTCGCCCGCAACTGGGTGGCGGTTGCGCCGAAAGCCGAAGTCGCCGCCGCCGGCGATATCATTACCGCCGAAGTCGCCGGGCAGTCGCTTATTATTGTTTGCGATGACGATGGCGCGTTGCGCGCTTTTTATAATGTCTGCCGCCATCGCGGCACAAGGTTGTGCCAAAAAAAGGCGGCAAAACAAAAGCGCATTGTCTGCCCCTATCACGGCTGGGGTTATAACCTGCAAGGCGAATGCATCGGCACGCCGCTTTTTGACAAGGGCGCAAACCGCCGCGCGATTGAAATGCACGATATGTCGCATTTGCGCGGCTTTGACAGGAAAGATTACGGCTTGCTGCCGGTGCGGGCGGCAAGTTGGGGCGGGATGGTTTTTGTTTGTCTGGACGATTCCGCTCCGCCGATTGCCGATATGCTCGGCGATTTGCCAAAGCGGCTGGCGGCTTATGATTTGGACAAGTGGCTGCCGGTGGGTACGCGCGATTATGATATTAAGTGCAACTGGAAACTGCTTCTGGAAAACGCCGTGGAATATTATCATCTGCCATGGGTGCATCCGCGCCTTGCCAAAACTTCGCGCGTGAGTGATCATAAAAGATGGCAGGGGCGGGGGATGTATTGCGGCATTTGCACTTCGCCGGTGACGGCGACAGATGATTCCGGCTGGCTGAATATGCCGCCTGTCGCCGGGCTTTCGGACGCGCAGCAAAACAGCGGCTACTTTTTCGGCTTGTTCCCGAATCTGATTTACTTCGTTATGCCGAGTCATGCTTTTGTCATCCTCGCAACACCGCAAGCGGCGGGGCAAACGCGCGAGAAGGCATGGCTTATCACCCATCCCGACACCGCCGCCGCCGCGCCAAAAAATGCCATAAGCGATGTAATGGAGTTTTGGCACGAGGTCAATATGGAAGATGTCGGCATTTGCGAGCGGGTGCAACTTGGCGTATCAACCGCCGCCTATCCGGGCGGGCGTTTGTGCTATCATTTTGAAGAGCCGGTGCATCGTTTTCAGCAGATGATAATTGACAGCATGACCGGCAAACGGCGCATTCCGTCCGGCGACGGCGGCGGCGGCAATTGATTTTTTCGGGCGTTAACGATTAAAATACCGCTTTTTGCCGCCATAGCTCAGTTGGCAGAGCGGTTGATTTGTAATCAACAGGTCGGGAGTTCAATTCTCTCTGGCGGCACCGGTTTTTTCCGCTTTTAGTTTGCGCACCAGCGGCGCGATGGTTTCGGTTATCGCCCGCTTGTCCAATATGCCGATGTGCTTGTGGCGGATAATGCCGCCGGCGTCAATGACAAAAGTTTCCGGCACGCCATAAACCCCCCAATCCAAACCCGCCTCGCCGCCGTCGGTGAGGGAGAAAAGATAAGGGTCGCCTTGTTCGTTCAGCCACCTGTTTGCGTCTTCGTTGTTGTCTTTGTAGTTAAGCCCGACTATCGGCGCTTCTTCGCGCAACTCAAAAAGCAGCGGATGTTCCACGCGGCAGCCCGCGCACCACGAAGCCCAAACATTCAATATCCACACTTGGTTTTTCATCCGCGCCGGGGATGCGCTTTGCGCGGGCGCATTTACCAGCGGCAGGAGAAAATGCGGCGCCGGTTTGCCGATGAGCGCTGACGGGATTTTTCGCGGGTCCAAAAAAAGCCCCGCCGCCATCGCCGCCAAAAGCACAAGCGCAACAAGCAGGGGAATAACGGCAAGCAGCGGAAAAAGCCGCCGCCGTTTTGTTTGTTCGCTCACTGCCGGGGGCGCAAATCGCGCAGGGGCGGCGGCATGTAGTTTTCGTCGTGTTTTGCCAAAACCTCGCCCGCTTTTACCATGCCGCCTTCCTCGCCGCTTTGCCATTTGCCGCGCACGACAACGCCCTGACCTTCGCGAAACAAATCGGGCAAAACGCCGCGATAGGATACGGTAATGGCAACAGTGTTATCGCTAACAATAAAGCGTGTTTCCAAACTGCCGTCTGGCGGCAGCACTTCGCCGACCAATCCGCCGAGCCGAAAATCGCCTTTGGGAATATCCCGGGCGAGGAGTTGCGAAGGGGTGTAAAAAAACAGCATATTCTGCCGGAAGGCGGCGGTCGCCAAAAACACAGTCGCCGCCGCGCCCAAACAAACCGCAAGGGCGATGAGCAGGCGGGTTTTTTGCCGCGCCGTCATTGTTGCGGTTGTTGCGGGTTATTAATATCGCCCGCATTGTTGTTTGTCGCTTCTTCCGCCGATTGCAAAATGCGGCGGATAATTGCCAGTTGCTGTTCACCGCTGCTTTGCAGTATCAGTTGCGCCTGCTGCCGCAACAAATCCGCATTTTTGTCATCGCCGTTTTGTTGGGCGCGCTCGGCGGCGGATAACAAAATATGGACAACCGCAGCGACATCATTTTGCGGCGCAAGGGTTTCGGGCGCGCCGGAATACCAATATAAACCCGGCGCAACGGCAACGACAAAAACCGCCGCCGCCAAAGCAAAACGCCAATCGGGAGCGGTTGTTTTGCCGCCGCCGTTTTTGCCGTCATTACCATCATTACCGGCAGTTTGCCGCCGCCGCCGCATTGTTATTATCAACGGCGGCATAACAACAAAAGCCAGCGCAATAAAAAGCATCAACAGCGCAAAGGAGGCAAAAACAGCGGTCATTATTCCGCCGCCATCCGCCGCCATATCAAAGGCAGAAAACACAAAGCCATCCCGGCAAGGGCAAACGGCGCAAGCCACAAAAAAGCAGTCCGCCCGTCAAAAGGCGGGCGATAAACGGCAAAATCTCCATATCGGGCGGCGATATAATCCGCAATTTCATCGGCGTTTTTGCCGTCTTTTGCCATTTCGCGGGCGCGGTCGCGCATGTCTTTTGCCAGCGGCGCATCCGATTCGGCAAGGGTTTGGTTTTGGCAAACCATGCACCGCAAACGGCGGATGGCGGCGTCATAACTCTGACGCTGGGAGTCGTTGGCAAATGCCGCCGGGTCAATGCCGCCGCCGAAAACCGCAAATGCGCCGATGGCGGCAAAGGCAACCGCCGATGCGACCGCAACCTTGGAGATAACTGCAACGGCGGCGGCAATCTTTTCCATGGCGGCAATTATAACCGCGCGGCAAGGCGTATAATGACGGCTGATGCCGCAACAATCTTATATTCTTGCGACCGCCGCCGATGCGGTGCGACAAGCCGGCTTGCTGGTGCGGCGGCGGTTTTATTCGCCGCGCGATGTTGTCGTCAAACAAAAAACCGGCGGCGAACTGGTAACCGAAACCGACAGGGACGCCGAAGATATCATCCGAGAAGCCATCGCGCAAACTTTTCCCGAACACGGGTTTTTGGGCGAGGAAAGCGGAATGCACGGCGATGACAATGCCTGCTGGGTGGCAGACCCGCTGGACGGGACGACTAATTTTGTGCACGGCTTTGAAGGGTGCGCGGTATCTTTGGCTTTTTGCCGCGGCGGGCGGCCTGTGGCGGCGGCGGTTTTTGATATTTTCGCCGATGCCTGTTATACCGCCGAGGAGGGCGCCGGTGCTTTTTGCGAAGGGCGGCGTTTGCGGGTATCAAACCGCCCGGCACTTTCGCAATCGCTGCTTATCGCCAGCGGGCAGATGGTGTGCGATGGTTTTAGTTTGTGGCCGATGCTCGGGCGTTTGGGTCCTTCTTTGCGCGGCGTTCGCCGGACGGGTTCCACCGCTTTGGATTTGGCATATATCGCCGCCGGCCGGGCGGAGGCGGCGCTTTCGGGTCCGGTGCGTTTTTGGGATGTCGCCGCCGGCTGGCTTTTGGTGCGCGAGGCGGGCGGTCTTATTTGCGATATTAATGGCGCGCCCGAGTTTGCGTTTGGCAAACCGGTGCCGCCTTTTGCCGCCGGAAATGCCAAAACTTTCCGCCATTTTTTGCGCGAGTTGCAAACTTGCGCGGCGGAAGAATAACCCCGGCAAGTTGCCGTGAAGCCGGATATTGACAGCGGCAAAAAACAACCCGCCGCCGCCGGGGCGACTCCGCTGATGCGGCAGTATCTGGGCGTGAAAAAAGATTATCCGGATATGCTCCTGCTCTTTCGCATGGGCGATTTTTATGAAATGTTTTTTGACGATGCCGAGCGGGGGGCGCGGCTTTTGGATATTACTCTGACGCGGCGCGGGATGGCGGATGGCGAGCCGGTGCCGATGGCGGGCGTGCCGTATCATGCGCTTGAAAACTATCTGGCGAAGTTGGTGCGGCGCGGCGAATCGGCGGCGATATGCGAGCAAATCGGCGACCCCAAAGACGCCCGCCGGGGACCGATGGAAAGGCGCGTTACCCGGGTGATAACACCGGGGACTTTGATAGACGAAGGGCTGCTGGACGAGCGGCGCGAATCTTTGGCACTGGCTTTTTTGCCGCCGAAAAAGCCCGGCGGCGTTGCCGGTTTTTCGTGGCTGGATATTTCGCGCGGGGCTTTTCGCGCCGGAGAATGCGCGGCGGGAATGTTTGACGATATTATCGCGCGGTTGCGCCCGTCCGAGATTATCCTGCCCGAAAGCGCGGCGGGCGAATACAAAGCGGAAGTTAAGATAACGCCGCTGCCCGATTGGCGTTTTGGCGAGGATGATGCCGCCCGTGTTTTGTGTGCGCGTTTTGGCGCGCGCGAACTCGCCGCTTTCGGGCTGGACGGCAAAGGGCGGGCTGCGGCTGCGGCGGCTGCGCTTTTGCGCTATGCCGAAGACACGCACAAACAACCGCTCAGTCATCTGGGCGGTATTGCTTTGGATGATGACGGCGCGTTTTTGCAAATGAGCGCCGCCGTCCGCCGCAGTTTGGAACTTGCAGATTCTCCGACCGGGCGGGCAGATGCGACATTGCTTTCGCAGTTGGATTCTTGTTCCACGGCGATGGGCGCGCGGTTTTTGGCGAGGTTGTTGTGTCATCCGCCCCGCCATCGGGCAACGGCAAAAAAGCGACTGCAGGCGGTGCGTCATTTGATGAAAGACGCCGATGGTGCCGGGCATTTGCAAAAGTTATTGCGCGAGTTGGGCGATGTTGAAAGGGCGGCGGCGAGAGTGGCGATGTTTTCGGCGCGTCCGCGCGATTTGTCAAACCTGCGCGATGTTTTCGGCAAGTTGCCGGCGGTTGTCAAGGCGGCAAAGGCGGCGAAGGAAAGCGGCGAGTTGCTGGCGGACATAGCGGCGAAGTTGGATATCGGCGCATGCGAAGAACTTGCGGCGGCGCACAATTTATTGGCGGAAGCGATGATGGAATCGCCTTCGCCGTTGTTGCGAAACGGCGGCGTGATAGCGGACGGCTATTCCCCGCAACTGGACGAATGCCGGGCATTGCAGCAGGGGGCGCAATCTTTGCTGGATGCCGCCGCCGTTGAAGCGCGCAACCAAAGCGGTATTGCCAATTTGCGCGTGGAATACAACAAGATACACGGGTTTTTCATAGAAGTCCCCAAAGCGGCGGCGGCAAAAGCCCCGCCGGAATGGCAAAGGCGGCAGACGCTAAAAAACGCCGAGCGTTTTATCACCCCGGAGTTGAAACGGCACGAAGACCGGGTGCTTTCGGCGGGCGAGCGGGCGCTGGCATTGGAGCGGCGTTTGTTTGATGACATTTTGCGGGCGCTGCAGCCGGCGGTTGTGCCTTTGCAACTTGTGGCGGCGGCGCTTGCCGAGTTGGATGTCGCCGTATGTTTTGCCGGGCGGGCGATGACATTGGGCTGGTGCGAGCCGGCTTTTATCGGCGGCGGCGCGATTGAGATTCGCGGCGGATGGCATCCGGTTGTCAAGGCGCAAGTGGCGCATTTTGTCGCCAATGATTTGCATTTGCACGGCGGGCGGCGGTTGTTGACGGTAACCGGCGCAAACATGGGCGGCAAATCCACCTATTTGCGCCAGACCGCGCTGATAGTTGTGCTGGCATCGTGCGGTTCTTTTGTCCCGGCGGAATCGGCAAAGATAGGCGAGATCAGCGGCATTTTCACCAGAATAGGCGCGGCGGACGACCTGAGCCGCGGGCGTTCCACATTTATGGCGGAGATGACGGAAGTCGCGGCGATACTGCACAATGCCGACGACAGGAGTTTGATATTATTGGATGAGATAGGGCGCGGCACTTCCACTTTTGACGGCTTGGCATTGGCATGGGCGGTTTTTGAACATTTGCTGACGCACAACCGCGCTTTGGTGCTTTTTGCCACGCATTATTATCAACTGACCGCCTTGACCGAAGCGAGCGAAGGGGCGGCGAATTGTCATCTGGCGGCGCGCGAGCACGGCGATGATATTGTATTTTTGCACCGCGTTGAAGACGGGGCGGCGAATAAAAGTTATGGCTTGCAAGTCGCCCGTTTGGCGGGCGTGCCCGAGAGCGTTATCGCCAATGCCCGCCGCCGTTTGACAGCATTGGAAACAAACGACAAAACCCCGCAGTTGTCGCTTTTTGCCCCGGGCGGCAACAATGCGGCAAACAAAAAACCGGCAACAACAAAAGCGCCAAAAGCCAAAGATGAATCACAAACGGCGGCGGAAAAGATGCCGGAATATATCGCGGCAATAATGGAGTTGCTACAAAAAGCCAACCCCGACCAACAAACCCCGCGCGAAGCGCATGCGCTTTTGTATAAAATAAAAGCCCGCTTGCGGGATAAATAGCCGGTTGCGTAAATTTTTATCGTTATCGGATATTTTGATAAAAAAGTGGTTAAAAATCGGCTTTTGGGGTTTATAATGCGAAGACCATGAATTGTTTTCCGCATCCGTCCGCCAGCATCGGTAGCCTTTGGGTAAGGCAGAAAGGCATAAACCTTGAGCCCGAGTACCAGCGGGAGGCGGCGGTGTGGGGCATTGAAAAGCGGCAGTTGTTCATTGATAGCCTGCTTAACCGCTACGATGTGCCGAAAATTTATATGCACCGCCTCCCCAAAGGTGAGTTGCACGAGTATGCGCTGGTTGATGGCAAACAGCGGCTGGGTGCTATTTGGGGTTTTATGGAAGGCGAATTTTCGTTGGCGGACGAATTCGTTATGTCTCCGCCCCGACACAGCAAAACCGATGAACCGTTGCCGAAAGCCAAAGACAAATTCAGGGATTTCCCCCAGTCGTGGCAGGAAGACTTCAAGGCGATATCGCTTCCCGTTATCATCATTGACGATGCGGACGAAGGTGCTATTGAGGAGATTTTTTCCCGCCTTAATGACGGCGAGCCGCTGAATGCGGCGGAAAAGCGCAATGCCATAGGCGGTAAAATGTGCCGCCTTATCAAGAAAGTTGCAGAGCATAAATTCCTCTCGGAGTATGTGTCTTTCAATAAAAAGCGGTATATGGATTACGACATCGCCGCGCGTTTTTTGCTGATTGAAGATGGCATCGCCGAAGGGCAATCACCTTATCGCGACCTGAAAAAGAAATTTCTTGACAAACTCGTCAAGGATTATAAGGTGTTGTCGCCCAACCGCGAAAAGCAGTTGTGGGATATGACCAACAAACAACTGAATGAATTGGTCAAAGTGTTCGGCAAAAAAGACCGCCTTTTGCGCAAGCAAGGCGACTCGCAGTTGCATTATCTGTTTGTCAAACACATGACAAAGGAGTATGCTGGGCGGAATCTGTTCAGTCAGATAAGGGCGTTTTTGCCCGAGTTCCACACGGAACGGGCTGAGGCATTGAGACTTGGTCTGGAGCAGAAAACCGGGCTGCACCACTCATTGTGGGGCGAGTTTGAGCGGTTGACGCGACAGGGCAACGACAAAAAAAGTTTGATGGAACGCGTATCCACGATGTGCAAATTCTTTCTTGAGAAATACCCTGATACTAAAATCAGGGACAAGAAGCGCAGTTTTTCCGATGCGGAAAAACACGCCATTTTTATTTTGGGCGGCAAAAAGTGCGCGGATTGTGGCATAAAGCTGGATTACGACAACTTTCAGGCAGACCATTTTGTCCAGTGGGCACACGGCGGCGAAACTACGCTCAAAAATGCCCGTGCGCTCTGCAAAGAGTGCAACGCCAAGCGCAACGCAAAAGTCAAATAAAGGGTTAGCCCTTTCCCCGCCCGGCAAAGGAATAGCCGGGTTTATTATTGCGATTATTCGGCTTTGTGTTTTGTAATACCAAATGCGCCAAACTACCGGTGCAACCTTGCCGACATTGGCGGGGTTGTTATTGTTGCGGTTTGGGTTTTGGTTTGGATTATTCGCAGGGCTGCTTTTATTTGGCAGTTTTGCAAGATGCGGGCGGCTTGTTTTTTGTCGGCTATCACCAGCGCCGTGGCGCATGAGTCGCTTAGCGCTCCGGCGTTTGCGGCATCATCGCTTATTACTGCGGCGAGGGCGGCGTTTGTTGCCGGGCGGGCGGTTTGCGGGTTTATGATGTGGTGGTATTTTTTGCCTTCATAAACAAAGTTTTGTTCGCCGCCGCCGGATATGGCAAGGGCTTCGCCGTCTTGCAAACTTAGCGCGCCAAACACTTCGCCGCCGCCGCTCAAGCCCGCCCGCCATGGCTTGCCGTTGTTGTCGCCGAGGGCTATCATATTGCCGCCGACATTGACCAAGGCATTTCGCACCCCCCGCGCGCGCAAAATATCGCGCGCCGCATCCAAAGCCGCGCCTTTTGCTATCGCGCCAAAATCCAGTTGTGTTTTCGGGTGCGCCGCGATGATGTTGCCGTTTGTTATCGTCATCAATCGCAGGGACGGAATGTCGGCGGCAAAACGGGCGAGGGTTTCGGCATCGGGCGGTTGTTGTGTTTTGTTTTGATGAAAACCCCACATTGACACCAAAGCACCCGCCGCCGGATTAAACAAATATTCCCCGCGCCGCGAATGATCCGCCGCCAGCGTTATCATCATTGCCATTTCCGCGCCGATGCTTACCGGCAAGTTGTCGTTTCGGATGGCGTTGTTTATGCGCGTTAGTTCTCCCGGCTGCCACGGATGAAAACGCTTGTGCATTTTGCCAAAGTGCGCAAACACTTCGCCAATCGCCGCCGCCGCTTGTTGTTCCGGCATTTTGTTGATGGTAATGACGGCGCGCGTGCCGAATATCGCGGTTTCGCGCCGCACTTGCGGATGTTCGGGCGATGCCAAAAGCAGCGCCGCCGCAAGCGCAAAGAGCATTGCCGGCGGGATTATCAGGAGTATGCGTTTTTTGGCGCGGGTAATGGCGGCTTTGGGGTTTAGTGTCCGATATGCGCCATCGCCGCCGCCAGAATGTCCGCCGCCAAATCTTCGCCGGTTTGTGTTTTGACAACTTGCAAGCCGGTCGGGCAGGTAATGTTTATTTCGGTCAGGCACTCGCCGATGATGTCCAAACCGGCAAACAACACGCCTTTTTGTTTCAGGGTCGGCGCGATGATGTCGGCGATGTGTTTTTCCGCCGCGCCGAGCGGCACCGCTTTGGCTTGCCCGCCCGCCGCCATATTACTCCGGTGGTCGCCCTGTTGCGGCTTTCGCGCCAGCATTACCGATGCCGCTTTGCCGTCAATGACAAATATGCGCTTGTCGCCGTCTTTGGCTTCCGGCACATATTTTTGCGCCATTATTAATCTTTTGCCGTTATCGCCTATCATCGCCGCCGCCGCGCGCAAATTCAAATCCCCGGCGGCAAGCGCCAAAACGCCGCGCCCGCCCATTCCGTCCAGCGGTTTCAATACCGCGCCTTTGTGCTTGTTGTGAAAATCGGCGATGATATTAATATCGGCGGCGACAATGGTCGGCGGGATTAATGCCGGAAAATCCAAAATGGCAAGTTTTTCGTTTTGCTCGCGCAATGCCCGCGGGGCATTGAAAACCGGCGCCGCCATCCGGTCCAGCAATAAAGTCGCTTCCAAAAATGCGCCATCAACCGGCGGCTCTTTGCGCATCATCACGGCGTCAAAAAAATCGCCGCCGCGCAAAACCGCATTATCCGTCTCGCACCACGCCGCAATATCATCAGGCGTTTGTGTTTTAATATGCGCCTTTTGCGCAAGCACACTGCAACCTTCGCCATCGGCGACAAAAGATTGAATGCCCGCCAAATGCACTTCATCGCCGCGTTCGGCGGCGGCGCGCATTATCGTAATGCTGGAATCGGTTTTGGCGTTTAGCCCTGCCGCATCGTCAATGACAAACAGCAGGCGCAAGATGTTGCCGTTTATTCCGCCGAAAAACCGGTGCGGTTTTCCAGCAAATCCAAACGGACATTGACATCAACATAATCCGTCGGGCGATAGGGCAACTTGCCGCTGGAACGCAAGCCGTTATATTCAAAAACAACATTGTAGCCGGTGATGACTTTTTTCTCGCGCTCTTCAAGCGTGCAAACGCGGATTTTTCCCGCCGAACGATGTTGACTGCCGCGCTCGTCTTTTGCCGCGCCGCCGTTTTGCAATTCATCGCCGACAATCGCGCCGATAAGCGCGCCCGCCGCAGTTCCGGCGGTCTTGCCCGACCCTTTGCCGAGTTGATTGCCGATAATGCCGCCGGCTATGCCGCCGATTAACTCGCCTTCGGTAATGCCATCGCCATCGCCAATCTCGCTGCCGATGACCGCGCCGACTCCGGCTGCCGCATCCCTGCCGCTGCCTTTGCCGATGGCACTTCCGGCAAGCCCGCCGACAACGCCGCCGATGACTTTGCGCTCAATGTTGGACGCTTCGCCGGGGGCATTGCCGCTTTCGCCGCGCCGCTTGCTGCGGTAGCGGCAAACTTCTTCGGTCTCAAAAACCGTCTCCACTATCGGCGACGACTCCACAACGCGGGCGCGCTCGACATAATCGCCAAAAGCCACAGGCGCAAGCGCGCCGCAGCACAACAAAACAAACGCTTTCTTCATCGCGGTTTCCTCCGGGGGGTTATTTAATCTTCGCCTCTTTGTAGATGGCGTGTTTGCGCGCGACCGGGTCGTATTTTTTGACTTCCATTTTGTCCGGGTGCAGGCGCTTGTTTTTGGTGGCGGTGTAAAAATGCCCCGTGTCTTCGGAGGACACCAGCCGAATCTTCTCGCGCGCGCCTTTTTTTGCCATCGTCCCGCGCGGTTAGAGTTTGGCACCGGCGGCGCGCAAGCCGGTGATGACGGCGTCAATGCCTTTTTTGTCTATCGTGCGAATGCCGCCGGCCGACACGCGCAAAGTAATATAGCGATTTTCCGCCGCCAGCCAATAGCGCTTTTTGTGGAGGTTGGGGCGGAACACGCGCTTGTTTTTGTTGTTGGCGTGCGATACGCGGTTGCCGGACATCGGCCCGCGCCCTGTTACCTGGCAAATACCGGACATAACGACATTATAACCCGTTTTGACGGCAAAAACACAATAAGCCGTTATTTTTTTTCCAGCGCCGCTATCTTGTCTTCCAGTTGCCGAAGGCGGCGCGATAACGCGTTTTGGTCAATTCCCTCGCAACAGTCGCTGACGGTCTGATGATTGACGGCATAGGCGGGGAATGCTTCGGCTTTGGCATCGGCGGTTTTGCCGATGGGGCGGGCGGGGACGCCGACAACGGTGGTATCGGCGGCGACATCTTTTACCACAACGGCATTTGAGCCGATGCGGGCGTTTTCGCCGATAGCAACCGGTCCCAGCACTTTGGCGCCCGCGCCGATGATGACGCCGCATGCCAAAGTCGGATGACGCTTGCCTTTGAAAGTTTGGGTTGTGCCGCCCAAAGTCGCGCCCTGATAGATGGAGCAATCATCGCCGACTTCGGCGGTGCCGCCGATGACAACGCCCATCCCGTGGTCAATAAAAACGCGCCGCCCCAAAACCGCCCCCGGATGAATTTCCACGCCGGTCAAAAACCGCGCCAGATGCGAAAAAAACCGCGCCAGCAAGCACCATTGCCAATTCCACAAACGATGGCTGAGGCGGTGCAGCCAAACGGCATGCAAGCCCGGATAGCACAATACAATCTCCGCCGTCCCGCGCGCGGCGGGGTCGCGCTCCTTATAAACGGCGATTTCTTCTCGCAGGGATTCGCGCAGGGACATCGGCGGCTATTCTAACACACCGCCTTTTCGGGGCAAGTTTGCAAAGGTTGGGATAGAATGCACCGCCAAAATGCGAATTGTCTCGTGGAATCTCAACTCGGTGCGCGCGCGCTACGAACACCTGATGGCGTATATCGCCGTCGGACAGCCGGATGTATTGCTGCTGCAGGAGACCAAATGCGTTAATGCCGCTTTTCCGTTTGAGGAACTGCGCGATGCCGGTTATGACGCCGTCCATTGGGGGCAGAAAACCTATAACGGCGTTGCCATTGTCAGCCGCCTGCCGATTCGCGATGCCGCCGCCGGAATGCCCGCCCGCCCGGATGACGAACAAGCGCGGCTTATCGCGGCGACGACAACCATTGGCGGGGCGGATATGCGGCTGGTTTGTGCCTATGTCCCCAATGGCGGCAGTGTGGATTCGGAAAAGTATCAATACAAACTGGAATGGCTTGCCGATTTTGCCGGTTATCTCGGCGATACCGCGCGCGATTTTCCCGGCGGCGTGATTGTCGGCGGCGATTTTAATGTCGCCCCGACCGATGATGACATGTATGACGCCGATGACTGGGGGCACGATACTATTCTTATCTCCGCTTGCGAGCGCCGCGCCTTTGCGGCATTGACGGAAAAGGGTTATGTTGATGCGCACCGGCTTTTTGCCCAGCCGCCGGAGCGGGCTTTTTCGTGGTGGGATTATCGCGCCGCATCTTTCGCCCGAAATCACGGCGTGCGCATTGACATGTTTTTGCTCTCGCCCCCGGCCGAAGAGCGATGCACATTATGCACTCCCGACCCGGCTCCGCGCGGATGGGACCGCCCGTCCGACCATGCCCCGATAGTGGCGCAGTTTGAATAGCATAACCGGCATTGCGGCGGCGGGATGTGTGTTTTGAATGTTATGTTCGGGCGGCGGTGGTATAATCACCGGCGGCGGGTCTCCCCGCATGGCATGGCGAGAACCGGGTCAGATTCGGAAGGAAGCAGCCCTAATTGCCCGCTGTCAGTGCCGGGGGCGGACTCGCCCTTTTTTGATATCACATGCGCATTTTGATGATTTGATGGACGGGTTTCTTTCTTTGGCACGCAAGTGGCGGCCCCGCCGTTTGGCGGATTTGTCCGGGCACGAATACGCCGCCGGGGCGCTTCGCAATGCGATTATCAACAACCGCATTCATCATGCCTTTTTGTTCACCGGCACCCGCGGCGTCGGCAAAACAACTTTGGCGCGCATTTTGGCGGCGTTGTTGAACTGCCAAAAGCCGAATGACGGCGAGCCGTGTCTGGAATGCGCGACTTGCAAGGCGGTCGCCGCCGGGGCATGCACCGATGTGATGGAGATAGACGCCGCATCGCACACCGGCGTGGAAAACATGCGCGAAGTGCTGGAAGGCGCAAACTACGCCCCGGCACAGGGCAAGTTCAAAGTTTTCATTATTGACGAAGTGCACATGCTTTCGCGCAATACTTTTAATGCGATGCTCAAAACGCTGGAAGAACCGCCGCCGCATGTCAAGTTTGTATTGGCGACGACCGAAGCGCACAAACTTCCGGCGACGGTAATATCGCGCTGTTTGTGTTTTTCGCTGACGCCGCTTTCGCGCGAGGTCATCTCGGCGCGGCTGGCGCACATTCTCAAAAGCGAAAAGCACGAATGCGAACCCGCCGCTTTGTCGGAGATATCGCGGCTGGCGCGCGGGAGCATGCGCGATGCCCTGAGCATTCTTGACCAGGCGCTGGCATCCGGCAATGGCGCGGTAACGGCGCAAGATGTCCGGCAACTCGCCGGAGACACCGACATTGCCACGCTGGTTGCGATGTTGCGGGCGATAGCGGCGGCGGACGGCAAACAAATCACCGACCTTTGCACCGCCCTTGCGGCGGGCAATGCATCGCCGGATGCCGTTTTGGCGCGGCTTGCATCATTGACGCACAAGGCGGCGTTTTTGGCGATATTGCCGGATGCCGCAAAGGAAGACGAGGACAAGGAAGAAACCGAAGCGGCGCGCGAGTTGTCCGGGCATTTTTCGCCGGAGCGTTTGCAGGTTTTGTATGAGATATTTTTGCGCGGGCGGCGGCAGATGCAGTTTGCGCCGGACGAACAAACCGGTTTGGAAATGACGCTTTTGCGCGCGGCGCTTTTTGCCCCGTCATCATCATCGGGCGGCGGCGATGTCGGCGGCGGGCAAAGCGGCGGCAACAAAACCCCCGCCCCGCAACAAACCCCGCCAAAAGCCAAAGCCGCAACGGCACAACAAACCCCGCCTTCGCAACAATCATCCCCGCCGCCGCAACAAAAGCCAAAACAACAAAAGCCAAAAACGGCGCAAGCATCATCATCGCCGCAAGCGCGACAACTGACCAAGTGGAGCGATGTTGTGGAAAAACTCAACCCCTCCGCGCGGGCATTGGCGGATAAGTGCATAGCAGAGCGTTTTGACGCCGAAGGAGTCGTGCTGTGGCTGGACGAAAACTGCGCGCGGGCATTGGACAATTTGCGCGCGCATCTGGAAGGGCAGTTGCGGGATTTTTTTGGCGGCGGTTTTAATGTCAAAATAGCGGTAGCCAAAGGCAACGCCGCCGGCGATGCCGACCGCGAGGAGCGCGAAAGGCGGGCGAAGGCGCATCCGTTTGCGGGTGCGATTTTGTCTCAACCGGGCGCGCGATTGCTGGACAACACCGAAGAAAGGAACGGATAAAACAATGGGCGATGACGGCAAAAAAACAGGCGTGCTTGTGCATAGCGGCGGCGGCGACAAGGCGCGGCAGTTGCACGAAAAACTGCACGCATCCATTACCAAAACACAAGCCGAGTTCGGGCGCATGGAAGTATGCGGCGCATCCGGCGGCGGGATGGTCAAAGTAAAGATGAACTGCGAGCGCAAAGTGCGCGCCGTTGAGATAGCGGAAGAAGTCGCCAGCGACCGCGAAATGCTGCAAGATTTGGTCGCCAGCGCCGTCAGCGATGTATTGGCAAAAGTGGAAGAAGCGGTGTCGGAAAAAATGCGCAACTCGGTGGAAAGCGCATTGTCCAACCCGCCCGAAAGCGAATAGGAGCGGGATGATGAAAAAACGCGCACTGAACAAAGTCCTGCTTGTTGTTGTCATTCTTGCCGCTGTTGCGGTGGCGGTTTTGTTTGCCGATGTCGCCGAAGCGCAACAGCCGGGCGAGTCGGCGGTGGCAAAATCCAACAACTGCATTGGTTGCCATGAGATTCCCGGCTATCGTTCGAGTCATCCGGAGGTGTATCCGGTGCCGAAGATTATCGGGCAGAGCGAGGAGTATTTGATATCCGCGTTGCAAGCATACAGAGACGGCATTCGCGAGCATCCGGCCATGGTGGCGAATGCGGCGCAGTTGTCGGATGACGACATTGCCGAGTTGGCAAAGTATTACGCCGGAGGTGCGAAATGAAGACGATAAAAGCGGCGATGATTTTTGTCCTTGCGCTGCCGCTTATGGCGATGGCTTCGGCTGTTTATGCCGGAGATGTTGCGGCGGGGGCGGATTTGGCGGGCAAAGTTTGCGCGACCTGCCACGGCGCAGACGGCAACACACCGATAGCCGGCTCGCCAAAACTCGCAGGGCAGCACTACCGCTATTTGGTCCAAACACTCAAAGAATACCGCGAAGGAAAGCGCGGCAGCTCCATCATGTCGCTGCAAACAACGCAAGCGCTGGTAGATGCCGCCGAACAAGCGCGCCGGTTGACAGACGAAGAAATAGAAAGTTTGGCGGCATATTATTCCTCGCTGCCCGGCGATTTGCGCTGATGACGAAGATGCCATTGATGCGGCGGTTGTTGTTTGTCGTGCTGGGCGCGGCGCTTTTTTTCGGCGGCGCGGCGGCGGGGCGATATTACGACATTGGTTTGGCGCAAGCGGCACAATCGGGCGATTCGCTGCCGCTGATAAAACTCCGCGAACTCGCCGAGGCGATAGAAAGCGTCCGCGCGCATTATGTTGATGATGTCTCGCGCGAGGAGATGATGGAATCGGCGGTGCGCGGTGTTTTGGAGGGTTTGGATCCGCATTCCACTTATTTCAGCGAAGCGGAGTTGCAGGAGTTTCAGGGCAGTTTGAGCGGCGAGCAATACGGCGGCGTGGGGATATATCTGGGCGAGAAAAACGGCTGGATAGAGATTATCGCGCCTTTGGACGGCTTGCCGGCGGCGCGGGAGGGTTTGCAAGCGGGCGATTTGATAGTGCGCATAGACGGCACATCGGCGCACAAAATGCCGATAGACGAAGCGGCGAACATGATGCGCGGCATAGTCGGCGATGCTTTGGATTTGGAAGTTTTGCGCCCGTCCGACAACAGCAAGCACCGGGTCAAGTTGTTTCGGGAGAATATCATCACGCCGTCCGTTGTTTCGGGCATGGCGGAGCCGGGTTATGGCTATGTGCGCATATCGCGTTTTCAAAATCACACGGTTGACGATTTGATAAAAAGTTTGGAATCGCTTTATCGCAAATCGGGCGGCGAGTTGCACGGCTTGATAGTGGATTTGCGCAATAATCCCGGCGGCGTTTTACATGCCAGCATCGGCGTAGCATCGTTGTTTTTGCCTGCGGGCGCGGTGGTCGTCAGCGACAGGGGGCGTTCGCGCGGGGGCAATGATTTTGTCGCCGAATCGCAAGGCGGTTTTGACTATGCGGACGAAGTTGCCAAACTGCCGATAGTGCTATTGGTAAACGAAGGTTCGGCATCGGCATCGGAGATAGTAGCGGGGGCATTGCAAGACCACGACCGCGCGGTGCTTTTGGGCGCGCGCACATACGGCAAGGCATCGGTACAATCCCTTTTGCCCCTGCGCTCCACAGACGGCAAAACGGCATTGAAACTGACAACGGCAAGGTATTACACGCCAAACGGCACAAACATCCAAGCGCGCGGCATAGAGCCGGACATTCCAATAGCGGCAAGTTATGAAGACGAAACAGCAGCCAGCGACACCGGCGGCGAGATAGCCCCGTTCCGCGAGGCGGATTTGCACGGTCATCTGTCAAACGAAGAGTCGGACAATGCGGCGCAACCAGAGAGCGAAAAAGCCCAACAACCGGCGCAACAAACCCGCGAAGGCAAAGACGCCAAAGAAGAAACCCAAAAACCGCAAGACGCGAGCAACCCTTTCATTCCGGAGGGCGACCGCCAATACGACGAAGCCCTGAAACAACTAAAAACAATGGCAACAGCCAAAAAACAACCAATAGGAAATATTCCCTATTAAAGGATGGGAATGGGTAAGATGGAGCCACGGATATCCCCGCTAATGCGGAACGCTTTCCAAGAATCTTATTCCGGGTATGCGGTTCTTAGGGAGATAGAGCAAGATTTCAATGGCGCAGGGGTCGCGCTGGGAGATGTGACCGATGACACGGTCGCGGGGATGAGGCGAACGCTTGTGGCGCAATATTACAGCACCGTTAACTGGACATCCGACGAGGATGTTAACCGGGTGCTTAATGCGTTTAGGGCGCACATGATGCGATTGGAGCATGTGAAGAATCCCGAGTGTGACGCGGAGGTTGAAAAATTGAAAAAATATTTGGAGGGCGATGATTTTTCCTATGACAAAGGAAAAATCACGGACATGCGCTCGCCCTCGGCAGGGCTGAGGATTGATTTGTCCCGCTTTAGCATTGACACCACGCAGGTGCAGCGCAACATGGACATTATGGATAGGCAGGTTGAATCCGCCCCCGCAGTTGCAATCGGGGTGGCAAAAGATATGGTGGAATCTTGCTACAAGGCAATATTACAGGATGCCAATGCGGGGTTTTCCGATAGTGAAAATATTCCCGAATTGGCGCACAAAGCCGCCGATGTCCTCAATCTGCTGCCGCAAAACATATCCGAAAGGAAAAAGGGCGAAAAGGCGATTAAAAAAGTTTTGGGTAGCCTTACCAATATCGTGCAAGGCACGGCGGAGTTGCGTAATCAATACGGTTCCGGGCACGGAAGGAAGGCGGGTCATGCTGGCTTGTCCCCAAGGCACGCCCGACTGGCTGCGAGGGCGGCGGTGACTCTCGTGGCTTTTTTGCTGGAAACGGCAGAGCAGAGAAAGAAAAACTAATCCCCGCGCATTTTGCCGCCGGATATCATAGTGCCAATTGACTCCCCCCGCAACTTCACGGCTTCGCTAATCCACCGTAATGCCAAACTTTAACAGCAGGCGCGACAGGTGGTAGTCAAGGTTCTGCACTTCGTTATCGTGCAGTTGTATCAGGTTGAAGGCGTATTTTTTATACACCGCCAACTTTTTCCGCTTGCGTTTGAGATACTCCGGGTCGT
>JBPCWZ010000104.1:0-4844 GCA_051009015.1 Gammaproteobacteria bacterium
ACACGCCGCGGAAGTCATTGGGCTACAAATCCCCGGCGGAAACAAAGACCGAAATGACAATCACCCCAATACCGATATAGAATCCCAACACTGCACTTCGGACTTCAATCGCGGGAATGACGAGGGGGCGGCGACGATGGATTCCCGCTTTCGCGGGAATGACAAGGAGGGCGGGAATGACGGGATGCGGTTATGGCGGGGGGGTTATAGCCAGCGTTTGCGGCGTTTGTAGGATTTTATGTTTTTGAATGATTTGCGCTCGGCGCGGGCGCCCAGATAAAACTCTTTGATGTCTTCGTTTTCGCGAAGTTGTGCCGCCATTCCGTCCAGTGCTATCTTGCCCTGCTCCATTACATAGCCATGACTCGCAACGCGCAATGCCATCTGGGCGTTTTGTTCCACAAGCAACACGGTAACGCCCAACTCTTCGTTCAGGCGCGAAATGATGGCGAAAACTTCGCGCACCAAAAGCGGCGAAAGTCCCATTGATGGCTCGTCCATTAATATCAATCGCGGCGATGCCATTAGCGCCCGCCCGATGGCAAGCATTTGCTGCTCGCCGCCGGACAGATAACCTGCAAGGCCGCGCCGCTCTTTTATGCGCGGGAAATAATGAAAAACACGGCGCAGGTTTTCGCTTTCATTTGCCTTATCCGCCGTGTGCGCACCGAGGAGCAGATTGTCCATTACGCTCATATCCTGAATAATGCGCCGCCCTTCCATTACCTGAAAAACGCCGCGCCGCACAATGTCGTTCGGGCGCATTGTGTCTATGCGCGCGCCGTCATAAACAATGTTGCCGCGCGTTATCGCGCCGTCTTCGGTTTTCAGCAAGCCGGATATTGCTTTTAGCGCGGTGGATTTGCCCGCGCCGTTTGCGCCCAAAAGCGCGGTAATGCAGCCGCGCTCAACATGCAAACTCAAACCGCGCAAAACCAGCGCTACGCGGTTGTAGATAACTTCTATGTTATTGACCGCCAAAAGCGGCGCGGGGGATTGTGCCACTTTGGATTCTTTGACGGCTTGCGGTGCGGGGGGCATTTTGTCCGGCAATTAATAACAAAGTCGGCGGCGCGGGCGGTTATCGCTTGTCGCTTATCGCCAGCCGCTGACGGCTTTGACTTCCATAAACTCTTCCATGCCGAAAACGCCGCCTTCCCTGCCATTGCCGGATTGTTTGTAGCCGCCAAAAGGCGCGCCGACGCAAAGCCGCTCGCCATTGAGTTCCACCATTCCGGAGCGAAGTTGCCGCGCTATGCGGCGGGCGCGGGTTTTGTCCGCCGTTTGCACATAGTTCGTCAAGCCGTAATCTGTGTCATTCGCCATCGCAACCGCTTCTTCTTCGCTGTCAAACGGAGTAATGGCAAGCACGGGGCCAAATATCTCCTGACGGGCAATATCCATCTGCGGGGCGACATCGGCAAAAACCGTCGGGCGGATAAAATACCCTTTATCCAAACCCGCCGGACGGTCAAGCCCGCCGGTGATGAGTTTTGCCCCCTGGTCAATGCCGCTTTTTATCAAAGCGCGGATTTTTTCATACTGCACCGCCGATACTGCCGGACCGATATGTCGCCCTTCTTTGGCGGCGACATCCACCGCCGTTTGTTCCGCCGCCTTTGCCGCATCGGCAACCGCCTTTTCGTATAGCGGGCGTTCAACAAACATTCTTGACGGCGCATTGCAAGATTGACCGGTATTATTAAAACAATGATGCGCGCCGTGTGCCGCCGCTTTTTCGTGGGCATCGGCGAAGATGATATTTGCGCCTTTGCCGCCGAGTTCCAAACTAACGCGCTTGACGGTATCGGCGGCGTTTTTGGTCACCAGCGCACCGGCGCGCGCCGAACCGGTAAAAGACACCATATCCGCCTGCGGATGACCGGATAAGAATGTGCCAGCCCCCGCGCCGTCGCCATTGATAAGATTGAAAACACCCGGCGGAAAACCGGCGCTGTCAACTATTTCGGCAAAAAGCATCGCCGAAAGCGGCGCTATCTCGGACGGCTTCAACACCATCGTGCAACCAGCCGCAAGTGCCGGGGCGACTTTCAGGGCGATTTGGTTGATGGGCCAGTTCCACGGCGTGATAAGCGCGCAAACGCCGACCGGCTCGCGAATGAGAATCGTGCCGTCCGCCATGTCGGTTTCAAAGTTGAAGTTTTCCAGCGTGTCAATGGCGTCCTGGATATTTTCAACGCCGGATGCCGTTTGGGCGTCTTGCGCCATTGTCAAAGGCGCGCCCATCTCCGCCGATATGACTTGCGCCATCTCATCCGCCCGCGCCTGATAAGCGGCGAGCAGTTTTTTCAACAACGCCGCGCGCTCCAATGGCGGAGTTTGCGACCACGGCACAAAAGCCGCCCGCGCCGCCGCCATCGCCTTGTCAACATCCGCCGCACCGGCGAAGGATATGACCGCGTATTCTTCTTCCGTGGAAGGATTGACAACCGCCGCATCAAAACTTTGCGCGGGCGATGTCCATCCGCCGTTTATGTAAAATGATCTTTTGTCTTGCATAGCGGCGATTCTACCACTTGAAAATGTTGCGGGCGGGTGCTATAATGTATTGTGTTATGCATGATGATTCTTTGACCATTCCGGCGGCGGCTGTTGCTTTGCCGTCTTTTTCCCTGTCGGCGCTTTCGCCGGACGGCGGGATGGCGGCTTATTTGCGCCGCGTCAATGCCGCGCCGGTATTGACCGCCGCCGAAGAAAAACAATACGCCGAAACCTACCGCCAAAACGGCGATATCTCCGCGGCGCGTGCTTTGGCTGTGTCGCATTTGCGGCTGGTTGTCGCTTTGGCGCGCAAGTATTCCGGCTACGGGCTTGACCGCGGCGATATTATTCAGGAGGGCAATATCGGATTGCTCAATGCCATTAAGCGTTTTGACCCGTCAATGGGCGCGCGGCTGGCGACTTTTGCGACCTATTGGATTCGCGCCGAGATTCACGACTTTATTATGCGCAACTGGCGCATTGTCAAAATCGCCACGACCAAGGCGCAGCGGAAGTTGTTTTTTCACATGGGGCGGCTTTTGCGAAAGGATGCCGCCGGAAAGATGGAAAAAGAAGCCGATATCGCCCGGGATTTGGAAGTCGGCGCCGATGATGTGCGCCAAATGCGCGAGCGCATTCACAATACCAATCTTTTGCAAGCCGAAGACGGCGGCGCGCTGGATACCGCCGATAATGCCGAAAGCACCGAACAGAAACTGGTAGCGAAAGACGAAAGCCGCCGCCGTGTTGCCGCGCTTAAGACGGCGATGGAAACACTTGACGAACGCAGCCGCGATATCATTCTCGCGCGCAAACTGAGCGAAAACCCCCGCCCGTTGCGCGAACTCGCCGACAAATATGGCGTATCCATAGAACGCGTGCGGCAGTTGGAAGCCCGGGCGATGAAAAACCTCGGCAGCGAAATCCGCGCACAAGCCGCATAAAAACCGCAACCGACAAGCGGCAGCCGACACTCCCGCTAACTTTGTCATTGTTGCTAACTGACAACCGCGATGCCCGCTAACCTGATATTGTTGCGGCACGGGCAGAGCGAATGGAATCGCGATAATCGTTTTACCGGCTGGCGCGACATTGCGTTGACAAGCCGCGGCGAAGAAGAAGCGCGGGCGGCGGCGCGGATGCTGGCGGAGCGCGGGATTGTTTATGATATTGCCTTTTCGTCTTATTTGCGCCGCGCCATTGCCACGATGTGGATAGTGCTTGCGGAAAACCGGAGAATGTGGATCCCCGCCGCACCCGATTGGCGATTGAACGAGCGGCATTATGGCGCGCTACAGGGGTTGAAAAAAGATGCGGCGGCAAGACATTACGGCAAAGAGCAGGTTTTTCGCTGGCGGCGCGGTTATGAAGATACGCCGCCGCCCGAAACGGCGGATGATATTAAAGCCGCCAATGATGATAATGCGGCGGTTGTTGGCATTGCGCCGGATGACGGCAGATATGACGGCATTGCCGTGCCGGATGCCGAGAGTTTGGCGCAAGTGGAGCCGCGTGTTTGGCAGTTTTTCCAAAGTTGCGCCGCGCCGCGCTTGCGACAGGGAAAGCGGGTTTTGATAGTCGCGCATGGCAACTCTTTGCGGGCGCTGATAAAACAACTGGAAGGTTTGTCGCCCGATGCCATTTCCGCCGTCAATATTGCCACGGCATCGCCGATTGTTTATGCTTTGGATGATGATTTGCGGCCGGTTGAAAAGGAGCAGTTGACAGTCAACAATTGACATTTGGCAGTTTGTCAATAATTCGTCATTCCCGCCACCTTCGTCATTCCCGCTATCTTCGTCATTCCCGCGAAAGCGGGAATCTAACGCGCCCGTTAGGGCGCCCCTTCGGGGTTTTTATTAATGAGTGCGCTTTGCGCACTCAGGGTTTGCCATTTGCGGCGGCTTTGCCGCCGTTTGCGCTTGCGCGCAAATGGACAAATGGCAAGGGTTTGGATTCCCGCTTTCGCGGGAATGACGGGATTTTTGCGCGGGAATGACGAAAAAGGCGGCAATGACGAAAGAGGCGGGAATGACGGGGGGCGGGATGGTGTTTGGCGGGATGGTGTTTGTCTTTGGTATAATGGCGGGTTATGACGGGCGGGGGCGGAATGCGGGGGACGACGATATTGTGCGTGCGGCGCGGCAAAGAAGTCGCGCTTATCGGCGACGGGCAGGTGACGCTTGGCGATACGGTTGTCAAAAGCACGGCAAAGAAAGTCCGCCGTCATACTGTGCGCAGGCGCGCCGCCGCCGGGGATTATTTTACCGATGATATTTTGTGCGGTTTTGCCGGGGCGACCGCCGATGCCTTTACGCTGCTGGAACGGTTTGAAAAGCGGC
>JBPCWZ010000105.1:0-13868 GCA_051009015.1 Gammaproteobacteria bacterium
CTGGTAACCGCCTGACGATAAACCGAATCTTGCACATCGCCCGCCGCAAAAACGCCGTCAATGCCGGTTGCCGTCATCATCTGGCCTTTGCCGGTGCGGATATAACCATCGCGCATGTCCAGTTGTCCGGCGAAAAGGGAAGTATTGGGCGAATGTCCCACGGCGATAAAAACACCGCTCGCCGCAACTTCTTCAATCGCGCCGCTTTTGACACCGCGCAACTTTGCGCCGCTAACTCCCCCGTCATCGCCGAGCACTTCGTCCAATACCGAATCAAAAAACGGGCGGATTTTGCCGTCATTGACGCGGGCAAAAAAACGCTCCTGCAAAACCGCCTCGGCGCGAAGTTTTTCGCGCCGATGCACCAGCATTACCTTTTCGGCGATATTGGCAAGATATAGCGATTCTTCAACCGCGGTATTGCCGCCGCCGACAACAACAACCGGCTTGCCGCGGTGAAAAAACCCGTCGCAAGTCGCGCATGCCGAAACGCCGCGACCTTTGTAATGTTGCTCGGAAGGCAAGCCCAGATATTTCGCCGATGCGCCGGTCGCGATAATTAAAGCATGACATTGATACTCCTTTTCGCCGCCGCAAAGGGTTTTTTGTTCGCCGTCCAACTTTGCCGATTCTATGTGGTCGTTTATCAGTTGCGCGCCAAACTTTTGCCCGTGGCGGGCAAAACGCTCCATCAACTCCGGACCTTGCACGCCTTTGTCATCGGCGGGCCAGTTGTCAACATCCGTTGTTGTCGTCAGTTGCCCGCCCGGCTCTATTCCGGCAATAACGACCGGCTTAAGATTCGCCCGCGCCGCATATAATGCCGCCGTCCAGCCGGCGGGACCCGAGCCCAAGATTATCAGCGGCGCAAACATATCACTCTTTCGCTTGTGTTTTGCCCGGCTTTACGGAATCCAGTTCGTCCAGTATTCTCCTGTTTTCGGCGCTGGTAATGTCGCCGCGTTCCACCATTCCCGCCAGCATTTCTGTCAGGCGGTCAATGGTAAATCTGTAATCTATCGCTTCGGTTATTTCGCCGTCAAGCAGTTGCTGCCGCAGCATATTGGCGGCGGCTTGATAATCGCCGGCGCTTTCCATAAACCATATCTCCGATTGCCGGGGCCAAAGCGGCACCGCGCCGGGCGTTGTTTTCTGCCGCAACTCGCGCGCCATTTCCAGCGAGAGTTTTTCGTCTTTAAGAGTGTAGTGGGCGAGATTGGTGGAAAATGCCATCCACTCCCATCGTTCGTTTGGGCGGGCGGCAAAATGCCGCCGCACCCATGCGACCATTTTGCGCCGCCGCGATTCGTCATTGACAACGCCGTAGAGTTTTGCCGCGCTGAAATGCGGGTATTCGGCGCGCTCGTCCAATGCGACAATGCGGTCAAGCCATTCGCCGATAATATCGTAATCCAGTTTGCGAAAAGGCACCGAAACGCCGCGCTGATTGTCATAACCCTGCAATGACAGCATCATCACCCGCGCCAGCATCGGCGCATCGCCAAAAGACGACAAGCGCAAAACATTCTCCGGCGGCGGGCGGCGCAGTGCTTCCGCTGCGGCATAGGGCGGCGGCAAAACCCACCGGCTAAACGCCATCTGCCCGACAATGGTCAAAACCAAAGCCGCCCACAACAACCATGGCACAACGCGCAAAGGTTGATATTCGTCGGCGACAAAAAGGCGAAGGCGAAAGCGAAACTTTTTCATCGCCCGCCCGTTAGATATTCTTGCGCCGAAAATCCACCATTGCCGCGGCGGCGATGAGCAGGCAATAAAGCGCGGTTTGCGCCAGTATCAGCGGCAAAGCGCCGAAAGCATCGGCGACATCGCCATACATAAGCCAGTCGCTGCGGCTGAACCTTTCCAAAGGCGGCAGCACCAGATACAGCACATAAACACAAAAACGAATAATCTTCACGCCGACGGTGTGCAGCAAAATATCGGCATTGCTTATCAGCCAAATGCTATCGCTCAGGCGGGCGAGGAAGTAGAAAAAGAAAGCGGCGCTAAAAGACGGAATCAGTTGATTATTAAAAGTCAGCACGGCAAAAAAAGTCACCGTCGCCATCAATGCCAACTCGCAAAACAATGAAACAAACCACGCGCCGACCACCAAAGGTTCGGCGTAAAGCAGCATTACCGCGCCAAAAACCGCAGCCGGCGCAAGCCCGGCGGCGTAAAAGCCGATTAACTTGCCGCAAAAATAGTTCGTCCGCGAGATGGGCAGCGACAAATACAACTCCAAACACTTGTCGTTAAACTCGCGCGCGATGGTGGATGCGACCAGTATCATAATCGCAAAGACGGCGCAAAACCGGTATATCGCCGCCAAAAAGGCGACTTGCGTGCGCTTCGCTTCTATCACCGAGACATCGCCGGCGAAAGACGCCGCCAAAATGCCGACCACCGCAAAAACCATCGCTATCAGCAATATGCGGTTTTTGAGCGCTTCCGCAACCGTGTAGCGCGCGATTGTCGCCGCGCACCGAAAACCATAACCGGACATCATTACCGCTATTTTATCAAAATATCAGGCGCGCTTTTTCAACAGCGGCTGCAAATGCCCGCCGGTCAAACTCGCCTTGTTTCTTGCTACTTGTTCCGGCGTGCCTTCCGCTATCAGTTTGCCGCCGCCTTCGCCGCCTTTGGGTCCCAAATCCAATATCCAATCGGCGCTTTTTATCACATCCAGATGATGCTCTATGACGACAACGGTGTTTCCCTCCGCCGTCAATCTCTGCAAAACACCGAGCAGCAACTCAACATCATAAAAGTGCAAGCCGGTCGTCGGCTCGTCCAAAACATACAAACTTTTGCCGCCGCCGGTTTTGGATAACTCCTGCGACAACTTAACCCTTTGTGCTTCGCCGCCGGACAGTGTCGTCGCCGCCTGCCCGAGGCGGATATAACCCAGACCGACATCGCGCAAAGTGCGCAAGCGGCGGGCGACCATCGGCAAAGGGGCAAAAAACCCCAAAGCGTCATCAACCGTCAAATCCAAAACATCCTTGATATTTTTGCCCTTGTAGCGGACTTCCAATGTTTCGCGGTTGTAGCGGTCGCCGCCGCAGGTTTCGCATTTGACAAAAACATCGGGCAAAAAATGCATCTCCACGCGCATAACACCGTCGCCGTCGCAGTTTTCGCATCTGCCCCCGGCGACATTGAAAGAAAACCGCCCCGGCGCATAACCCCGTTCTTTTGCCAGCGGCAAACCGGCAAACCACTCGCGCACCGGCGTGAATAAACCGGTATAGGTAGCGGGATTGGAGCGCGGCGTCCGCCCGATAGGGCTTTGATCCACGACAACGGCTTTTTCTATGTGTTTGACGCCGTCCAACTTTTTGTGCTGCAACGGTTCTTCGCCGCCGCCATGCAGATGACGCCAAACCGCCCGCACCAGAATATCCGACACCAAAGTGGATTTGCCCGACCCCGAAACGCCGGTAACACAAACCAGACAGCCGAGCGGAAAAGCAAAATCGCCGCCCTTAAGATTATTGCCGCGCGCGCCGCGCACAACCAGATAATCGCCGCCGGCTTTGCGCCTTTTCTTCGGCATTTCAATGCGCCGCCGCCCGGAAAGATAATCGCCGGTCAGGGAGTTTTTGTTATTGGCGATGGCTTTTGGCGTGCCGGTCGCGACTATTTTGCCGCCGTTTTGCCCGGCACCGGGACCCATATCCACGACAAAATCGGCGGCGCGAATGGCTTCTTCGTCATGCTCAACAACGATAACGGTGTTTTGCAAATCGCGCAACCTTCGCAAAGTATCAAGCAGCCGGGCATTGTCGTGCTGATGCAAACCGATGGACGGCTCGTCCAGCACATAAGTGACGCCCGTCAAACCGGAGCCGACTTGACTCGCCAGGCGAATGCGCTGCGATTCTCCGCCGGATAATGTGTTTGCCGCCCTGCCGAGCGACAAATAATCCAAACCGACATTAACCAAAAACCCCGCCCTGTCGCGAATCTCGCGGACGATGCGGCGGGCGATGGCGGTTTCGGTTTTGTCCAACTCCAAAGAATCAAAAAACGCCGACAATGTCAAAAGCGGCATTTGCGCCAACTCATGAATCCCGCAACCCCCAACCTTGACCGCCAAAGCATCCGGCGACAACCTCGCGCCCTTGCAAGCGGAACATAATCTTGTCGTCCTGCAGGCGGATAACTCCTCGCGCACCAATGAAGAATCGGTCGTTTGCCATCTTCGTTCCATATCGCTTATCACGCCGCCGAAAACTTCGCGCCTTATGCGCTTTTCGCCGGGCATGGTAAAAGCGATTTCTTCTCCCTTGCTGCCGTGCAAAATGACATTTCGCACTTCGCGCGAGAGTTTGGAATACGGCGTTTCAACATCAAACTTGTAATGCATCGCCAAAGACCGCAACAGCGCAAAATAATAAGGATTGCGCCTGTCCCACCCGCGTATCGCCCCGCCCGCCAAAGACAACTCCGGATGACGGATTATCAGCCCCGGGTCAAAACGCGACTCAAAGCCCAGCCCGTCGCAGTTTGCACAGGCGCTTTTGGGATTATTAAACGAAAACAACTTCGGCTCCAACTCCGGCGGCGCATAACCGCATTTGGGGCAGGAATGACGCAGGGAGAATATATTAACGCCGCCCTTGCCGTCATCCAAATTAAGAATATGCAACCTTCCGCCGCCGTGTTCGCGCCCGGCTTCAACCGCTTCCATCAACCTCTGCCTTGCCGACTTTTGCGGGCGCAGGCGGTCAATGACCAATTCAATGGTGTGCTTGACGGTCTTTGCCAAAGGCGGCACATCTTCGGCATCGTATATCTTGCCATCAACCCTCACGCGGGCGAAACCTTTGCCGGTAATATCGCGAAACAAATCCAGATATTCCCCGCGCCTGTCCACAACTATCGGCGCCAAAACGGCAACCCGCGCCCCCGCCAGTTCCGAAAGCATAAAATCCACAACGCGCGCCGGCGTTTGCGCCCGCAAAGGCAGGTTATGGCGCGGGCAGTGCGGGCGGCCGATGCGGGCATACAACAAGCGCAAATAATCGTGTATTTCCGTCACCGTGCCGACGGTGGAGCGCGGGTTGTGCGAGGCGCTTTTTTGGTCAATGGATATCGTCGGCGACAACCCGTCAATGGAATCCACATCCGGCTTGTCCATTACCTGCAAAAACTGCCGCGCATAAGCCGAAAGCGATTCAACATAACGCCGCTGCCCTTCGGCGAATATGGTATCAAACGCCAGCGATGATTTGCCGGAGCCGGAGACGCCGGTCATCACCACCAACTTGCCGCGCGGCAGCGCAACGCTGACATTTTGCAAGTTATGGACGGCGGCGCCGCTGACGGTAATGGTATCGCTCATTGCGGGACAAGAATCGCCAATTATAACCCGCTACCGGCATCATTTTCGTCTCCGTGTTAGTAGTGCTTTGCGTTTTGCGAAAGTTGTTTCGGCTTTTGGTTGCCTTTGCATGAGTCGCCGTGACATTAATTTGGCATTAAACAGTGCGCGGGCGAGTGCCGGGCGCTTTTGCATGAGTTGTGCAAAGGCAAAAACGACCCGAATTAGTGTTGTCAAAACATTTAACAAGGTTAGCAAAAGCCGCGCCCGCCTGCAAAAACCCCCGCCGCCCCCTCGTCATTGTCGCAAAAGCGGGAATCTAATGGGGCGAAAGCGGCAGTTTGGCAAAAGCGGGCGAATTCGGGAGGCGGGCGGTGTAGAATGGCACTATGCAACTTGACCGCACAATCTACAACGCCGACAACTTGTTGGTAATGTCGCGCATGCCGAGCGACTCGGTGGATTTGATATACCTTGACCCGCCGTTTAACACCGGCAAGCAGTGGGAGAATCCGCTGAAAGAAACCGGCAAAAAAGTGTCATTCAAGGATACTTGGACGCTTGCCGACATCCACGAGGATGACCACGAAATACTGCAAGTGCGGTTCCCGGAGGCGGCGGCGGTGATAGAGACGCTGGGCTATGTGAATGGCGGCAGTTGGCAAGCATACCTGACCTATATGGGCGTACGCCTCGTGCAGATGCATCGGCTGCTTAAGCCGACCGGCAGTATCTACTACCATTGCGACCCGGTAATGTCGCACGGCGTTAAGTTGATGATGGACGCCATCTTTGGTAAGGACAACTTCCGCAATGAGATAGTTTGGAACTATCGCCGTATGCCCGCGAAACAAGCACAATTCCAGAGCATGCACGACATCATTCTCTTTTATTCCAAAGGCGCAGACAAGCATTATTTTGATGCGCCGCGAGGGGAATTGACCGCGTCATCGGTGAAGGCGATAGAAAGCGCCTGCAAGCGCGGCTATAATGTGAATAAGAAAAAGAAAATGGCAACCGTGTGGGACTGGGATAAGTTTAACGCCGCCGTCAAAGCGGGGATACTTCCCAAAGGGCTAAATGCCACCGAAGCCAAAAATGAAAACCGTCCTTATTTGCCAGCGGTTTGGGACATGCCCATTTTATCGCCGACCGCCAAAGAGAGAGTTGGACACCCGACCGAAAAGCCGATTGCCCTTTTGAGTAGAATTATAGGGGCATCGTCCCGCCCGGGTGACCTTGTTCTTGACCCGTTTTGCGGTTGCGGCGTGACTGCCGCCGCAAGCGAGTTATTCTTTGACGAGCGACGCCGCTGGGTTGGCATTGATGTTGCCACGGATGCCAGCGATGTGTTGCGCCGCAAACTGAACAAATGCGCCTCGCATTTGTTTGGGGATATAGGAATCCCAAAGGTGCGGACGCTTAAAGTATCGGATTTGCCCGACCTGCCGCCGATTCCGAAAAGAAAAGCGGTGATGGAAATACTGCACAAAGGGCAGGGCGGCAAATGCCGTTGTTGCGAAAAGCCGCTTACGGGGCAACATCCGGAAATTGACCACCTGCGCCCGAAGGCGAAAGGCGGCGACAACCACTTGTCAAACTTGCACTTGCTTTGCCGCGAATGCCACAAAAAGAAAGGCACTAAAACGATGACGGACACGCGCCGCCGGGTTATTGCCGAAAACGCGGCGGCAAGCATGGAAAAATGGCGGCAAGAATCCGCCGCCGCGCTTGCCAAAGAAAAGACAAAGGCGATTGCCAAAGCCGAAAAGCAAAAGCGAAAGATATAGATTCGCCTGTCAGATTCCCCTTGGGCGGCAAAAGATGCTTTCGGGGCATCCGACACAACACATCACAACAAGGAGAAAACGATGGAAATACCGAAGACACCGCCTTTGCATTATGCGGCGATAAATGGCTATACCGCCGAAGTCAACCGGCTGATAGCCCGCGGGGCGGATGTCAATGCGGAAGTTGACGGTTACCATGCGGCTTTATATGAGGCGGCAGAGCAAGGTCACACCGAAATCGTCCTTGCTCTTGTGAAATCGGGAGCAGATATTGAGACACAAGGTCTCCATGATTCAACACCTTTGCATGCTGCGGCAATGTTTGGGCACCCCAAAACCGTGCTTGCCCTTGTCAATGCGGGGGCAAATATCGAGGCAGAAGATAGACAAGGTGCAACTCCTTTGCATTGGGCGGCAACGAATGAAACTGTGCTTGCCCTTGTCAAGCATGGCGCGGATATTAACGCCAAAGAAAACGATGGCGGGACTCCTTTGCATCGCACGGCAAATGATTATGAAACCGATACCGGGCTTGTCCTTATCAAAGCGGGGGCGGATATTGACGCTAAAAATAACCTTGGTCAGACGCCTTTGCATATGGCGGCATATTATGGCAGTACCGAAACCGCACGCGCCTTTATCAACGCAGGGGCAGATTTGTTTGTGCGCACGAATATGGGAAACACTCCGTTAGATGTTGCCATAGGATACAATGGCAAATACAGAGAAATCGCGTGCATTTTGCGGGAAGTGATGGGAAAGCAGGGCGATTATTGACATTTGCGGCGGCTTGTAGATTCCCGCTTTCGCGCAAAAGGCGGTTTTGTAGATTCCCGTTTAAGCGGGAAGTTCATTACAAAACCACCGCTTGCCGTCCTTGTCGCAAGTCAGGCAATGGCAACCGTCGGCGATGGGGTTAAGGCATAATCCCGCCCAGCCTCCCCCCGGGCGCAGATGATTTGACACCAATCCGGCGGCATTCCGGCAAAGGAATCGCCGCAATCATCGCCGCCCTTTGCCAAAATGATAAAGACAAGCGCCTCCGTCAATTCGGGCATAAGCATGTAATGCCCTATAATTAACCGCCAAAGCCGTGCCGCACGACAACCGCCGCAAATGACATCCGCCATCGCCGCGCTGAGCGGTGTTATGTTTTTGCGCATGCTGGCAGTTTTTATCACTCTGCCGGTTGTCGCGCTTTATGCCAATGCCCTGCAGCATTCGCCGTCATCGGCGATGCTGACCGGTTTGGCACTCGGCGCTTATGGCATTACGCAAGCGGCGGCGCAGATTGGCTTTGGCATATTTGCCGACAGGCACGGGCGCAAACCGGCGCTTTTGGCGGCATTGGCGCTTTTTGTCATCGGCGGCTTCTGGGCCGGCGCGGCGGAAAATATCGGCACATTAATCGCGGCGCGACTTGTGCAAGGAGTTGGCGCGGCGGCGGCGGCGATAATGGCATGGCTGGCGGACATATCACCGCCAAACATGCGCGGGCGGGCGATGGCGGTGGCAGGTGCCGGAGTGGGTTTGGCTTTTGCGTTATCGCTTTTTATCGCCGCGCCGATAGCGGGACATTTTGGCGGCGGGGCGCGGGTTTTTGACCTTGCGGCATTGCTGGGCGTTGTTGCTTTTGTTGTTGTGTTGTTTCTGCCGCCGCCGGTTGCGACAGACAATGACAACAACGAAAAAGAAGATACCGGCATATCGGCATTGTCATTATTAAAAATGCGCGGTGTTTTTGTCATTGCCGCCGGGGCGTTTTCGCTGCATTGCGCTTTGGCGGTGTTGTTTTTGTTGCTGCCGCGGCAGTTGTTAAATACCATCCCGCTCGCCGACCATTGGCATATTTATGCACCGGCTTTTTTGTTGTCGTTGCCGCCGGCTTTTTATTTGTTGCGCCGGTCGGATATGCGTCATAATAATAACAAAAAGGCGAATGCAATGCCCGCGCCAATTTTATCAATGGCGGTAATGCCGATAGCGGCGGGTTTGTTTGTGATAGCCGGCGGCATTGTTTTGGATGCGGGCGCGCCGGTTGTTTGGCTTTTTGGTTTGGGTTTGTTTTTGTTTTTTGCCGGTTTCAACGCGATGGAAGCGATACTTCCGGCACTTGCCAGCCGCATAGCACCGCCGGGAAAGCGCGGGATGGTAATGGGCGCGGTATTATCGTGCCAGTTTGCCGGTTTGTTTGTCGGCGGGGCGGGCGGCGGCATATTGAGCAATATCGGCGACAGTTTCGCCTTATCGGCGGCGGCGGTTTTGATATTGCTATGGCTTGTGGTAATATCCAAAAAGCACAGCGGCGGATAAACCGCCGGGGAGGTTTTCATCATGGCAGAAAAAGGCATTAACAAGGTCATACTTGTCGGGCGGCTCGGTGCCGACCCGGAATTGCGCACGATACCGGACGGCACTTCGCTCGTCAATCTGCGCGTGGCGACAAGCGAATCGTGGGCGGACAAAAACAACCCCCAAGGTCCGCGCATTGAAAAAACCGAATGGCATCGGGTGTCGTTTTTCGGACGCCCCGCCGAGATTATCAACGACTACATGCGCAAAGGCAGCCGGATATACATAGAAGGTTCGCTGACAACGCGCAAGTATCAGGACAAAGAAGGCAACGACCGCTACATTACCGACATCCGCGGGCGCGACTTTGCCTTTTTGGGCGGGCGCGGAGACGGAGACGGCGCAAGCGGCGGCGGACAGCAACAATCCCGCCCCGCACAAAACACCAATGCCGCCGACGAAGGTTTCGGCGATATGGAAGACATTCCCTTTTAAGGAGGGTTAATAGTATGCAAAACTGGCTGCTTTCGGGCGTTTGGGATTTGCCGTGGTGGGGCATGGCGCTTTTCACTTTGGCGATAACGCACATTACCATCGCTTCGGTCACCATCTTTTTGCACCGGTGTCAGGCGCACCGGTCGCTGGCTTTGTCGCCTGTGGCGTCGCATTTTTTCCGCTTTTGGCTATGGCTGAACACCGGGATGATAACCAAAGAATGGACGGCGGTGCATCGCAAGCATCACGCCAAAGCGGAGACGGAAGAAGACCCGCACAGCCCGCAGGTGCATGGCATCGCGAGCGTTTTGTTTGCCGGCGTTGTGCACTATGTGCGCGAGAAGAAAAACCCCGAAACCCTGACAAGATACGGCGCGGGCACGCCGGACGACTGGCTGGAAAGAAACCTCTATTCCCAGTGGAACTTTTTGGGGATTGGCATTGTGCTTGTCATGAACCTTTTGCTTTTTGGCGTTGTCTGGGGTTTTGCCTTGTGGCTGGTGCAGATGGCGTGGATACCTTTTTGGGCGGCGGGCGTGATAAACGGCATCGGGCATTACTGGGGCTACCGCAACTTTCAGCCGCAGGACGAAAGCCGCAATATTGTGCCGCTCGCTTTTGTCATCGGCGGCGAAGAGTTGCACAACAATCATCACGCCTTTCCGACTTCGGCAAAGTTTTCCAACCGCTGGTATGAGTTTGACATCGGCTGGTTTTACATCCGCCTTATGCAAGCGGCGGGTTTGGCAAAAGTCAAGCGCGTAGCCCCGACAATGCTATCGGGCGAAGCGCGCGCCAACTGCGATTTGGACACCCTGCAATCGGTCATCGCCAACCGGATGGAAGTCGGGGCGCGCTTTGCCAAAGTGCTGAATAAAACCTGCCACGACGAGTTGCGAAAACTCGGCGGCAACCTGCGCCCGAAAGCATTGACCGACTGGCTTCGCGGAATGGAAAGCCGCCTGACGGCAACCGACAAGCGTTATATCAAAGAGTTGACAAACAAAAGCGGCGTCATCGCCAAAGTCGGCAAAATGCGCGCGGATTTGACGGCATTATGGGAAGACAAAACGGCAAGCGCCGAGCAATTGGTAGAGCGCCTGTCGCAATGGTGCGCCGCCGCCGAAAAAAGCGGCATCCAATCATTAGCAACATTCTCCAAAGACCTGCGCGGCTGCAGGGTAGCCTACACCCCGCACTAAAACACGGCGGCGGATATGGTTGCTACCCTGAAAAGATACGCCGCGCTTAATGTTGCGGCGGTTTTGGCGATACCCGGCTTATATGTCGCCGCCCTGAAAAAATATATCGTCTTTTCCGGGCGCGCCCCGCGCTTGGAGTTTTGCGCGTTTCTCGTCATAACCTTGGTTATTGGCTATATGCTTGACCAAGCCGCCAAAGTGTCGGGTATCGCCGACACCATCGGTTTGGTTTTCGGTTGGGCAATGTTTTTGCCCTTTGTCAGTTTGACGGTGCGGCGGCTGCACGACTTTGGCGCAAGCGGTTGGTGGTTCATCATAGTATTTTCGCCTTTCTTTTTTGCGCCTTTCGTAATCAATTTCTATCCGGCAGTGGTGGCGGATGCGGAAAAAGCGGCGCATTCATGGATATATCTGGTGACCTTTGGCACAATATGCGGCGTTGCCTACATAATATTTCACTTGGTGCTAATATTAAAGGGCGGCGACAAAGACGACAACAAACACGGCGCACCCTCAAAAGCCGCGCCGCAGGGAGCATAACAATAATGCGTTATTTGCACACAATGATTCGCGTGCCCGATTTGCAAAAGTCGCTGGATTTTTATTGCGACAAACTCGGCATGAAAGAAGTGCGGCGGGTGGAAAACGACAAAGGGCGTTTTACGCTGATATTCCTCGCCGCCCCGGGCGATGAGCAGGAGGCAAAAGAAAAGCGCGCCCCCTTATTGGAACTGACGCACAACTGGGACGGCGAAGGCGACAACTTCGGCGGCGGCAGAAACTTCGGTCATCTGGCATTCGCCGTTGATAACATCTACGCGACATGCGACAAGTTGTCGGCAAGCGGCGTAATAATAAACCGCCCCCCGCGGGACGGCTACATGGCTTTCATCCGCTCCCCGGACGGCATATCGGTGGAACTACTCCAAACCGGCGCCCCCCTCCCCCCAACCCCCAAATGGCAAACCGCCCCCAACACCGGCGAGTGGTAATCCGCCATTCCCGCCCCGCCGCCATCCTTATGAGCACCAATCGCCATCGCCCAATTCCGCCCGCCGTGTCGGCACTAATGGAAGAAGCCGAAGACCGCGAATGGGCAAACGAAGCCCGCCGCGCCAAAAAAGAAGGTTTCATCACCGCCGCCGAAAGCGCCGCCCTAATGCGCCGACTCCGCCAAAATCATGTCATTGCCGCGAAGGCGGAAATCCACCGCCGCGATTAGCGGCGGCGTTTGTAAAGCCCTGTAAGGGCGAAATGTTATAGCACAGGGCAAAGATGCAGGGCAGTTTGGAATAACGCCGCCTTTTGTCGTTTTCGCACGGCGGGGAAATTACTCCTTCTGCAATTCCCCGAGTGTGCGCCCTTCGGCGTCTTTCCACATTGTTTTCGCGGTGCCGTTTGTCCCCAAAATTACAGTCAAAGCGTACCACGATGACCGAAAGGGGCAATCCTGCGCAAAGCGAAAAACATTGCCATCATCCACCAGTATTTTTTGCCCTATGAGGTCATCGCGTATGATGACTTGGCGCTCAAAGCCGTGGCCTTCTTGGCGGTATGTCGGTATTTCGTCTTTTGATGCTTGGGAGCCAGCATAAACCAGAAAACCCTCATCAGTTTCCCGCCCTTGTGCTTCTATTTTTATGCCTCTTCGGGATTCGCGCAAGAACAACAAACCCCGGCTTTGGGAAATAGCGGCAACGGCAACTGATGCGTCTTTTATAGTTTGCACCGCAGTATTGCGCTGGCGGAAAAAATCACAACCGGCAAGCGGGAGAAAAAAGCGGCGCAAGTCGTCAAAATGCCTTACGGATGCGGCGGCGACGGTTTTGTTTTGTGCACGCTCATGCCGGTTTTGTCTGTTTTGCAAATCGCACACTTGCGCCTTTTGGGCTTCCTCCACCAGCCACGACTCAATTTGCAAGGCGTGTGTTTTTGACAAATGCCCTTTTTCGTCGCTATAAACCACGGCGCGAGTCCAAAACTTTTTTGTATCATAGTGTCCGCTTATCCGCTGGGCGAAAGAATCGGATTCGCCGACATAAGCCATCGGCTTTTGATTATGCGCTCCCGGGGACCACAAGACATAAACGCATGGCCACTGCAGTATCTTATATTCGTTGCTCTGGCAAATTTCGGCGCACAACTGCCGGGGGAAAGCGATGGCATGCCCGCTTGCCCCGTCTCTTTCAATGGAAACCACCCCGTCCGGCTTGCTGTCCGGGTAGGAAACCCTCATATCAACGCTCATTGCATCCTCATGCATAACTTATCAATCCGGCCGCAGCAAATCATTCAGCGCGGTTTTTGACCTTGTTTGGGCGTCTACGCGTTTTACGATGATGGCGCATGCTAAGCCGTATTTGCCGTCTTTGGACGGCAAAGTTCCCGGCACGACGACGCTATACGGCGGCACTGCGCCGTAGAAAATATCGCCGCTTTCGCGGTCGTATATCCTTGTGCTTTTGCCGATGAAAACGCCCATTGCCAAAACCGACCCTGTGCCGATGATAGCCCCTTCGACAACTTCCGAGCGCGCGCCGATGAAGCAGTTGTCTTCCACAATTGTCGGCGTTGCCTGCAAAGGTTCCAAAACGCCGCCGATGCCCGCGCCGCCCGACAAATGCACCCCCGCGCCGATTTGCGCGCAAGAGCCGACCGTCGCCCATGTGTCTATCATCGCGCCTTCGCCGATGTATGCGCCGATATTGACAAAAGACGGCATTACCACAACCTTCGGCGCAATGTGCGCCCCGC
>JBPCWZ010000106.1:0-10334 GCA_051009015.1 Gammaproteobacteria bacterium
CAATCAACTGCATTTGCCTTTTGCCGATTTGCCGACTCGCGATTCTTCGCTGACGCCCGAACAATCGCGCGAGCGCAGCCGTCAGGAAGCGCTTGATTTTCACGACACACTCAGGCAGCGTCAGGCATTGCCGCTTGCCGAAGAAGAGGAAGAAAAAGCCGCACCGGCAAGGCGGTTTGTCTGGCATTTGCCAATCGGCGCATTCCAATCCAAATCGCAAGCCGAACAACGGCGCGCCGAGTTGGCATTAAAAGGTTATGTCGCCGTCATCCGCCCGCACAAAACCGCCAATGGCGAAGATATCCATCGCGTTTGGATAGGACCTTTTGACAATGAAAACACCGCCGAAGAAATGCGCGCCAAACTCGCATTGGAAGGATACGACGACATCCCGCTACTAAAATCGGCGGCGCAATAGTTAGCGGCAAATAGCAACTTTGCCGCCAACCCCCGGCGGCAACAACCCCCGCCCCCCTCGTCATTCCCGCCTCTTTCGTCATTCCCGCCTCCCTCGTCATTCCCGCGAAAGCGGGAATCCAACACATTGGCGCGAAGCGTCAATGTCCCCCCCGCCCGGACAAGCATAAACAACCGCCAAAGACAACCTCGCAAAGTGACGCCGCAATGGCGGCGAATTGGTCATAACGGGCGGGGTTTTGGCTTTGCGTTTTTTTGCCGGGCTTTGCCCTGCAAAAGAATGGGTCGCCCTTTCAGGGCTTGATTAATTGGTGATGCCGTCACGGGGCGTTGCCCCGTGCTATGAACAGGACGCCCTTTCAGGGCTATGACATAAAGGGGATTCCGGCTTACGCCGGAATGACGAGGGGGGCGGGAATGACGACGGGGGCGGGAATGGCGGTTAGCCGCCCAATGGCAAAGGACGGCCCAGGCAGGCGGGGAAGTCGCTGCCGCGGCGGTGGCGCAGTTTCCATGATATTAATGTTAGCGCGGCGATTGTCGCCAGATAGGGCGCCATTGCCAAAAACTGCGGGGCGACGGATACGCCCCAGTTTTGCAAAGAGAAATTAAGAATGCCGACAAAGCCGAATAATAATGCGCCCGCCAACAGGCGCAAAGGGCGCCACGATGCGAAAACGACCAATGCCAAAACTATCCATCCCCTGCCCGCCGTCATTTCCTGCGCCCACAGGGGCGTATAGACAACCGACAAATATGCGCCCGCCAGCGCGCACATAACGCCGCCATAGATAACGGCGGCGGCGCGAATATAGGACACCTGATAGCCCATTCTTTTTGCGGCATCGTGGTTTTCGCCGCAGGCGCGCAAGATTAAACCGGCGCGGCTGTGGTTTAGAAAATACAAAGTCAAAAACAACATACCAATGCCAAACAAAAGGGCAAGATTATGCGGCAGTTTGTCGTGCGCCAGAAAAGAGTATGCCGATTGCTCGGCAATGGCAAAAGCGGGCAGTGTTTTGCCTTCGTAATCCAAACCGACAAAAGCCGAAAAGCCCGCGCCGAAAATGGTAAGCGCCAAACCGCATGCGACCTGATTTGCCCGCAAGCCGACCGTCAGAAAGGCAAAAAACGACGCCATCACCCCCCCGGCAAAAGCCGCCGCCAGCAAGCCGAAGGCAAAACTGCCGCTGTCGCGGGCGACAATAAAAGCAAACACCGCCCCGACAAGCATCATCCCTTCAACGCCCAGGTTTAACACGCCGGATTTTTCGGTTATCAACTCGCCCAGCCCGGCGATGAGAAGCGGCACCGCCGAATGCGCGGCGGCGTAGAGAATCAACGGCAGCCATTCCATTGTTCGTTCTTTATGTCGGATTCCCGCTTTCGCGGGAATGACGATGGTGATGACGGCGGCGAATGCGGTAGTTTGCGGCAAAATCCGCCGCCAGCAAACTGAACAGGATTAACCCCTGAAAAACTCCGGCGATGGATGCGGGCAGTGCCAAATCTATCTGCCCGTTTTCGCCGCCGATTTGTATTGTCGCCATCAAAACCGCCGCGCCTATTATGCCAAGCGGATGCAACCTGCCCAAAAATGCCACGATGATGGCGGTAAAGCCGTAGCCGGGGGATATGATGGGCGTCAGTTGTCCTGCGGGTCCGGCGACTTCCGCCGCGCCCATCAAACCGGCAAAAGCACCGGCAAGCAAAAACGATATCCACACCGGACGCCCCGCCCGCATTCCGCCAAAGCCGCCCGCCCGCGGCGCCAAACCTATAACGCGCATTTCAAAGCCATACCACGAGCGGCGCATAAACCAATGACAAAACAATGCCAGCGGCGGCAAAACAAGGGCGGTCGCAAATAATCTTGTCTTTTCCACAAGCAGCGGCACAAGCGAAGAATCGTCAAACAACGGGCTTTGCGGGAAGTTGAAACCTTGCGGGTCTTTCAGTGGTCCGTGCACAACATAACTCAGCATTAACAAAGCGACATATACCATCATCAAACTCGTGAGGATTTCGTTAACGCCGACTTTGGCGCGCAACAGGGCGGGCAAAACCGCCCACAACATTCCGCCGAGAATGCCGCAAAAAAGCACGACAAAAACCGCCCACCGCCCGCTTTCGCCGATAAGCATAACGGCGGCAAAACTCGCGGCGACAGCGCCCGCCGTAAATTGCCCTTCCGCGCCGATATTCCAAACATTGGCGCGAAAGCCAATCGCCAATGCCAAAGCGATAACCGCCAGCGTTACCGTTTTGTTGGCTATTTCCGCCAGCGTGTAGGAAGACGAAAAAGGGTCAATAAAAAACACCTTATACACCGCCAGCGGCGAAGCCCCGACAGCAGCCAAAACCACCGCGCCAAAAACCAAAGCCAAAACAACCGCCGCGATGGCGGCAATGCCGCCGCTTTGTTTTTGGCGCGGGACAAACTGCCAGCGGCTCATTGCAACTCTCCGGTTTCGGTCATCTGCCGCCCGATATCTTCGCGCCCGATGGCGGATGACGGCATCGCCGCCGCCAAACGCCCGCCGCTGATAACCGAGATTTCATCGCACAACGAAAGCAACTCGTCAACATCTTCGCTGATGATAAGAATCGCCGCGCCGTCATCGCGAAGTTGCCGAAGTTGGCGATGGATAAAAGCCGCGGCGCGGACATCCACCCCCCATGTCGGATTTGCCGCGGCAAGAAAAGGCGGCTTTTGCATTAACGCCCTGCCGACAATAAACTTTTGCAAGTTGCCGCCGGACAGGGAATTGGCTATGGCATTTTCACTTTCGGCGGCGACTTCAAAGCGGCGAATAACGGCGCGCGCCGACTCTGCCGCCGCTTTGGGATTTATCACGCCGCGCCGGACAATGGTCTCGGCATCGCTGCGGCATAACAAAACATTCTCGGCAAGCGGCAACTCTCCAACCGCCGCCCGCCCGCAACGCTCTGTCGGCACGGTCAAAACGCCGGCGGCAATGCGGCGGGCTGGCAGCCAATCGCCAATGGCATCGCCGCAAAAGATAACATTGCCCGCCGCCGTTTGTTGCTCGCCGGATATAACATCCAAAAGTTTATCCTGCCCGTTTCCGGCGATACCGGCGATGCCGCTGATAACGCCGCTTTTTAATGTCATATCATCAACAAACAAACCGCCGCCGCCGTCTTCGCCTTTTTCCGCCAAACCGCGCACGCACAACACTTCCTGCCCCGCTTGTTTGTCTTTTGTCAAACCGCCGCCGTCATTGACTTCGCCGCCGCCTATCATTTTGCCGATAAGTTCTTCGCGGCTGCTTTCCGCTATGCGGCATTGAAAAACCGTGCGCCCGCCGCGCAAAACCGTGGCATCATCGCAAAGCGATTCCACTTCGCGAAGTTTGTGGCTGATAAACAAAATGCCGCGCCCTTCGGCGGCAAGTTTTTCCAGCAGCACAAAAAGCGCCCGGGTTTCCGCCGGAGTCAATACCGAAGTCGGCTCGTCCAATATCAAAAGTTGCGGCTCCTGCAGCAAACTGCGCAGGATTTCCACCCGCTGTTTTTCGCCCGCCGACAAATCGGCGGCGCGGCGCGCCGGGTCAATTTGCAACTGATATTTTTCGCTCAACCGGCGCATCGCATCCATACTTCCGCGGGTGTGATAATCGCCCGCCGACAAACCGAGGCGGATATTTTCGGCAACGGTCATTGATTCAAAAAGGGCAAAATGTTGAAACACCACGCCGATGCCGAGTTTGCGCGCCGTTTGCGGATTGTCCATTACCACCGGCTTGCCGCGCCATTTTATCGTGCCGCCGTCCGCCCGCACCGCGCCGTAAAGAATGCCGACCAAAGTGCTTTTGCCCGCGCCGTTTTCGCCGATGAGCGCATGTTTGCCGCCCGCCCGCACGACAAGGCGGATGTCGTCATTGGCGCGCAAACTGCCGTAGGATTTGCATATCCCGTCCGCTTCCAGCAAAAAATCGCTCATTGCGGCGGGGTTTGTGCTTTTGCGCTTTGCGCCGCCATCGCCGACAACTCGCGCATTTGCGCCGCTTCGCTTTTGGCATCCGTTCGTTTTTGTTGCGGCAGGGCGTCTATCAGATACGCCGCCATCTTAATGGCGACTTCGCCCGGCAACCTCGCCTTGCCGCCGAGCGGACAATGCAAACGCGATACCGATACCTTGCGCTCTTGCAGTTGCGAAACAAAGCGGCGGGCTTTGTTGTCCGAGCCGACCAAACCGACAAAGGGAATATCATCGCGCCCAAGCATTGCCGCGCAAACTTCCATATCCAGCGAATGGCTATGCGTCATCACAATGGCAAAACTCTGCGGCGGCAAAGCGCGGGCGGCGGCGGGCATATCTTCACACTGGCAAATACCAACGCCATCGGCAAGTTTATCCAGCCACATCTTTCGCGAATCATAAAACACCATCCGGCACGGCAACAAAGATGCTATACGGGCGAGCGATTGCCCGATATGCCCCGCGCCGAAAACCGCCAAAGATACCGCCGCCGCCGACTTTTCAATGACAAAAGCGACCTTGCCGCCGCAACACTGCCCCAAAGATGCCGCCAAAGAAGCCGCGCCGACGACAACCGGCGGGGCGGAAGAGTCGGCAAGTATCCGCCGCGCGCGGTTGATAATATCTTCTTCCAAACGCCCGCCGCCGACCGAGCCGAAAATATCGGCGGCGGTAATAAGCATTTTCGCCCCCGAATGACGCGGGGCGGAACCGGCAACGGCGATTATCGTGGCGATGGCAAAATGCTCCCCCCGCTCCCGCAACTTGCCCGCCGCCAAAACCCAATCCGCCGGGCTGTCAAAGCCGGCATTGTTTTCGTCCATATCGGTTATTTTACCCGGCTATCTTTGTGATAAGTAATCCCGCCTTGTCCGGCGGCGCAACTTTTTTTGCCTTATCTTGCGCGAAAATGACAAAACAGGCGGAAAGTGTGATATTATGACGGGCAGTTTGATGGCAAAACGCCCGCTTGCCGGACGGAAAATTCAAAAGGGGAGGATAACAATGCCACGACAAAACAAACAAAACCAAACGCCCAAAGCCGCGCGGCGCGGCGTTACGCTGGTGGAAATCGCCATCGTGCTGGTCATCATCGGCTTGTTGCTCGGCGGCGTCCTCAAAGGGCAGGAACTCATCAACAACGCCAAAATCCGCAACATCGCCGACCGGCAAAGCTCGCTCAAAATCGCGTGGTATTCTTTCTTTGACAAGTATCAGGCGTTGCCGGGCGATTATGTCTTAGCCGAGCAAAATATCCCCGGAGCGGGCAAATCGCTGAACCACCCGGTCGGCGATGGCATTATCGCGGAAGATGAATCCCCGATAGTGTTGCAAAATCTGACCGGCGCCGGTTTTTTGCGTTGCCCGCAATGCACTGCGGCGGGGGATGCCCAACCATCGGCAGCCAACTCTTTGCAGAACAACTATGGCGGCATCATAGGGATATTTACCAACAACATTCTCATAGAAGCCAATGTCCCTGTGCAAACCTACGCCGTCCGGGGCGATGCGGTAGGAGGACCGCGCCTGATGACGCATTCCGGCGCGCGCATTCCGAGCAATATCGCCGCCGAAGTGGACAGGAAGATTGACGATGGCGTCGCCAACGAAGGCGATGTGGTTTTTAATACTTGGGACCCTCTTGTTGGCGGGGGCGTTGCCCTTGTCCCGCCTTTGGCTTGTATGACCAAAAATGCGGTACAGCAGGAAGATGCGATGAGTTTGGATTTCCCCAACCAACTTTGGTGGCGGCATGCGGATTCCCCGGTACAGCAAAACTGCGGATTTTCCGTTAAGATATAACCCCCCAACATTCAGGAGAATGTCAATGACACAACAAAAAAACACGACTTCGCCCAAAACCGCGCGGCGCGGCATTACGCTGGTGGAGATAGCCATCGTGCTGGTCATCGTCGGCTTGTTGCTCGGCGGCGTCCTCAAAGGGCAGGAACTCATCAACAACGCCAAAATCCGCAACATCGCCGACAGGCAACTCTCGCTCAAAATCGCGTGGTATTCTTTCATCGCCAGATATCAGGCAATGCCGGGCGATTATGTTGATGCCGCGCAAAACATTCCCGGCGCGGGGGAAGCCAATGGATTCATGCATATCCCCGGCGATGGCATTATTACAGCGACGGAATCGCCAATAGTGTTTCAAAACCTGACCGCCGCCGGTTTTTTGCGCTGTCCGCAATGCACTGCAATGGTTGTTGCACCGGACCAACCCGTTATAAACGCGACGAACTCGCCGCAAAACAGTTACGGCGGCGTTATGGCGATATACAACAGCGGCTATTTCCTCGCCTTCCCCCCCCCGCAACCGGAATACGCTTTCCGGGGCACAGGCAATGCCGGGGCGGCTTTGATGACGCATTCGGGCCCGCTCATTCCGAGCAATATCGCCGCCGAAGTAGACCGCAAGATTGACGATGGCATCGCCAACGAAGGCGATTTGGTTTTTAACGGAACCATATATGGCTGGAATAACCCCGGACTTGCGATTAATCCGGGATGCATGACCAGTTCGGCAATAGAGCAAAGAAACCCGATGGCTATATCTTCCGTCGACCCACTTTGGTGGCGGCATGCGGATGCCCCGGTGCAAGCAAACTGCGGATTTTCGCTTTATCTCTAATCCCCCGTCATTGGCTTTTTGCCGCTACCGCCTTTTTAGGGCGATGACGGCGGCATGCTATAATCTGCAAATGTCCGCTTTGCCATCTTGCCGATACTTGTGCGTATCTCCGGCGGCATTTGCCGCCATCTAATCGCGCCGCCGTCATTCCTCCCGCAAACACTTCTTCTTCGCGCCGCCGCCCCCGTTTTGGCAAGGGCGGCGGAAGTTATGAATCGCTTGTTGATGCCCTTGTCGCCGAGCGCGGCTTGACAGACGGATTTGACGACTCGGCAAATGCCGAAGCCAAAAAAGCGGCGGCAAACTTTGGCGGTAATGACCGCCGCAAAGATTACCGCGATACGCCTTTTGTAACCATTGACGATGACAGCGCGCGCGATTTTGACGACGCCGTCTATTGCCGCAAAGCCGATAATGATGACGCCGTTTTGCTTGTTGTCGCCATTGCCGATGTTGCGGCTTTTGTCGCCCCCGGCGGCGTTTTGGACAATGTCGCCAAACTGCGCGGCAACTCTGTCTATCTGCCCGACCGCGTTTTGCCGATGCTGCCGGCGGCGCTTTCGGAAGGCGCGTGTTCTTTGCGCCCGGGCGAAGACCGGTTTTGTCTGGCTTGCGAGATGGAAGTGCTTGACGGAATGGTGCGCGATTATTGTTTTCGGCGCGGCATTATGCGCTCGGCGCAAAGATTGAACTATCAAAACGCATCCAAGATGATGCGCAGCGGAGAACTTGCCCTTTTTGCCGAAATGACGGCGGCTTTCCGGCGGCGGCGGCGCGACAACGGCGGCTTGATGATAGAGCGCCCCGAAACCAAAGTCCGCCTGCAAAACGAAACCCTGCATCGCGAAGAAACCCGCCGCGATATCGCCCATTGGGCGATTGAAGAATGCATGATAGCCGCAAACCAATGCGCCGCCGATTTTTTGGTGCGGCGGCGGGTGCCGGCTTTGCATCGCGTGCACAAGAAACCGGCGGATGCCGGTATGCGAAAACTCGCCGGTGTATTGCGGCAGATGGCGATACCTTTCCCTTCGCGTCCGGTCGCGGCGGATTTTGGCTATGCGCTGGACATTGCCGACAGCCGCTCGCCGTCACTTGGCGCGGCTTTGACGCCGGTAATATTGGGCGCGCTCGGGCGGGCTGCATATTCGCCGGACGATGAAAGCGGGCATTATGGTTTGGCTTGCGAGCGTTATACGCATTTCACTTCGCCGATACGCCGCTATCCGGATTTGATAACCCACCGCGCTTTATTGAAAGCGATGGGCGATGCCGATGGCAGGATAACGGCGGATTTGACGCAAACCGGAGAATATTGTTCGCAAACCGAGCATATCGCCGACAAGATGGAATGGCAGATTCGCCAGCGTTTATTTTGCCGCGCGGTGCAAGACGACATTGGCGAAGTTGCCGAAGGATACATTACCGGCGCGGCGGCATTTGGCTTATTTGTCAATGCGCCAAAGTTGCGAGTGGAAGGAATGGTGCCTTTTTCCAAACTCCCCGGCTATTGGCAGTTTGACGAGCCATCGCAAAGCATTACATCACGCGAAGGCAAAACCTTTTCGTTGGGCGACAAACTTAACATCCGTTTGGATTCGGTCATTGCCGAAAAGGGCAAAGTTAACTTTTCGGTGGTGGATTGTTAATAATTATGAGTGCGCTTTGCGCACTCAGGGTTTGCCATTTGCGGCGGCTTTGCCGCCGTTTGTGCTCTCGCGCAAACAGCCAAACGGCAAAGGGTTGGGTTCCCACCTTCGCGGGAATGACAACAAAAAAAGAATCATCCCCCCCCCCCCTCCTTCCCCCCCCCCCTCTTCGTCCCCTCCCCCTTTTGTCCTTCCCGCAAAATCGGGAATCCAACGCGCCCGATGGGGCGCCCGGCGGGAATGACGGAAAAGGCGGGAATGACGAGAAAGGCAGGGGGAATCAGACAATATCATTATACAAATCGCGCCAGGCGGGATTCATATTGTTTATCAACTCCAACTTCCACAGCCGCCGCCATTTCTTAATCTGCTTTTCCCGTCCAATGGCGGATGCCATATCGCCATGCGATTCAAAATATATCAACATCATCGCGCCGTGTTTTTTCACAAATCCGCCGGTTTCGCCGCTTTTGTGCCGATACACGCGGGCGGCAAGGTCGGAAGTTACGCCGGTGTATAAAGTGCCGTTCTCCCGGTTAGTCATAATGTAAACCATTGGGTTTTTCTCCCGCATTGGTCAAATCTACCACACTTTGCGGTTCCCGCCTCCTCGTCATTCCCGCAGGGGCGCCCTGCGGGCGCGTTGGATTCCCGCTTTCGCGGGAATGACGGGGGGCGGGCGGGGGGGGCATAAAAAAAGCGGCGCCTTTTGGGGCGCCGCTTTTTGGGTTATACCGGCAAAATGTGGTGGTTGCCGGTATTGTTGGATGTGCGGTTACAGGTTGTTGGAAAAACCGCAGTTTGGCACCGGATTCTTAGTACCATGATGGCGATAGTAAAGCACATCCGCTTGGGTCAAACCTGTCGCATCCGTTTGAGCAGCCCTTGACGAGGACATGCAATCCCCAAATGCGGGTTTGGTGCCACCTAAGCCAGTCCACTCGCTGAACACTACCTCGCCCTCATTGGCAACGCCGTCATCCGCTTTGGAATCCACCTGCTGGAGGACATTGCTCGGAATCAAAGGACCCGAAAGGATCATCAAACGCGGCTGGGTGTTGTCAACCCTGTTAGCATAAGCCAACGAAACATGGTATATCGCCATAGCGGCACCGTAAGCGTTGTGTACTGAGTTGGTGAGTCCAATGGTTACCATGGATGGCGTCGACTGCGTGCACTGCGCGCACTTCAGATAGCCGGCGGCTGTAAGGTGCTGCATTGCCTGCGGGGCATCGGTTGCACTGATAACACCATCGCCAGCTCCGTCTTTCGCCTGGGGAATATACTGGCTGGCGAAAGGATAATCGCCGGGCATACCGCCAAAACGGTCCAGGAAAGAGAACCACGACACTTTGAGGCCGTTTTGCTGGTCAATGATGGAGCGGACGCGGGCGTTGTTGATGAGTTCCTGCCCCTTGAGGACGCCGCCCAGAAGAATGCCGATGATGACCAGCACGATGGCGATCTCAATCAGCGTGACGCCGCGCCGCTTCGGCTGGGCGATGCTTTGTTTTTGTTTTGTCATTGTGTGTTTTTCCTTTGGTGTGTTTTCACAAAATCCAGCGATATTATAACACAAAAATGCGCTTTGTGCTAATTTTTCGGATTTTTTTTCGGGTTGTGC
>JBPCWZ010000107.1:0-4154 GCA_051009015.1 Gammaproteobacteria bacterium
AAAGCGGGAATCCATTTCTTTGCCAAATGGCAATTTGCGCGATAGCGCAAACGGCGGCTTTGCCGCCGCATTTGGCAAAACGCTGAGTGCGCAAAGCGCACTCGTTATCAAAGCCCTGAAAGGGCGACATGGTCACAGCACGGGGCAACGCCCCGTGAATCGGCATTATTAAATAAACAAGCCCTGAAAGGGCGACCGAAAACAATAGTGGCAATTTGTCATAACCGGCGGGGGATGATAAAAGGGGGCGGGGGATTGGTGAATTGATATTGATGGTTTTTGCCGGGCTTTGCCCTGCAAAAGAAAGGGTCGCCCCTTCAGGGCTTGATTAATTGGTGATGGCGTCACGGGGCGTTGCCCCGTGCTGTGACCAGGACGCCCTTTCAGGGCTATAACAAAAAGGAGATTCCCGCTTTCGCGGGAATGACGATGGGGGCGGGAATATCCGCAGTTAAACCTCGCAATATTTCACTTCTTTGTCGCCGGTAAGCGTCAGCCCTTTCTCTTTCTTAAAGGCAGCCGTCGCTGTTTGCGAAAACGCCCGCAACCGATTCTGCAAGTCCCGGATTTTCGGGTCGTCTTTGTTTTTCAACTGCTCGGAAATTAGCAAAACTGCCACATTGTATTCGCTTTCGCCGTCAATGTTGGGCTTTTTCGCTTTCGGGCAATACAGATAAACCGCTTTGTCGCGAAAAAGGGAATTGCGCAGTTTATTATAGCGGTTGTGTGTTTCCCGCACCGTCTGGCGGCTTTCTTTGTCATCGCCCTCGGGATGCATATCCAAAACAAACAAGGCAACCCAAAGAGACGGATTGGTTTCCGTCAGTTGCGCGATTTCCCGCAACTTTTCGCCGTTGGAATGATACTCATCGCGCAAAAACCTGCCGTAAGGGTCAAGCAGAATCAGATTCGGGCGGTGCTCGTCAAAAACCGCATTGTCAAGAATCGCAAAGCCATCGTTGTCGTTGTTGTTGTCGTTTGGCAGTTCAATCATATCCAACCCGGAAGCCTTCAAATTGGCGCGGGCATCCTCATCCCGGTCGGATGCAAGGACGGTTATTTTTTTGTCGCAGTTTTCGCCAATGCGCCTTATCAGATGGCTGGAACCAAAATAGAGGCGATATTTCGCGCCCTGCTTCTTCGAGTAGGCGCGCATTAGTGCCGCTTCGCCGTTAGACGCCGCTTCCAAATATTTCATGCGCTCGTTAATGTGATAGTTGCCGCCCCACGGGCAACCGGCAAAAGTGTCGGTGACTTTCAGCGGCGATTCGTGCCACTCGGCAAATTCGGCGAGCAAGCCGTGTTTGACAATATCGCCAAGATTGCCCATCCCGTATTTAAGGGTGGGTATCATCACTTCGTTGAAACCGGCGTACATATTGAACGGCGGCTGGTTTAACAGCCCCTCCAATCGCAGGCACTTGCCGCGAAAATCATTGAAGTTCTCCCGCTTTTTCAGGACGACAATCGGCTCAATGGAAAAATCCATCCAGAAAGCCATATTGGGCGGATGCACAATGTCGTTGCGCTTGTTGTTTATTTGCCGCATGAGCCCGGTGGCGGCTTTCACCTTTGCCGTGTGTCCGGCGAAGCGCGGAAGTTTTTCAAACTCCTTAATTTTTTTGTCAAGCGATTGCTTGCAGTCGGGCACGCCGACCCTTGTCAAAAACGCTTCCAGCCGCTTGAACATTTCTACGGCGGTAATGTCGTAGATTTTGTTTTTGTAATGCATTTTGGGATTTCCTCCTTTTGTGTTGTGTCCGCAAACCGATAATGCCGATTATACGCCGCTTTTTGCGCTTTGGCGATGACGCATTAACTCCATGGGAAGGGGCTTTTGCTTTGGGGGTGGGTTTTGCCTTTGGCGAAGCGGGAGAAGCGGAAGGGGGTTAGCAGGGAGGGTTTGTCGCCCGATATCTCGGCGGCGGCGAGTTTGCCCGCGCCTATCATCTTGTAGCCGTGGTTGGAGTCGGCGATGAAATATGCGTTTTCGCAAAAGCGGTCAAAGATGGGGAAACTGTCGGCGGTAAAACAACCGATGCCGCCGGACGGGTCTTTGCGAAATAATGCGCCCTTGCCGGTAAAACGCTTTTGGCAAAATGCCAATGCCGAAGTCCACATTTTGGCAAAATCCGCGCCGACAATAAACTCCTTTGATGCCGCGCCGTATGGGTCAACTTGCACTTTTGCCGCCGGGCGGTTTATCTTATACGGCGCCGCGCCGCCTTGCACGCCGCCGAAGGAAAAATCGGGCTTGTAATATATCCCCCACATTTCTTCGCGCAGCAGTTTGTCGCCGCCGTCTTCGTATAGCGGTGTTTCGCTGTCCAGATGCACTACCGGCGGCATATTGCCGTCATTTGCTTTTTGGGAATGCGGCGGGATGTCCAGCACGCCTTCTTCCAGCGCCCAGTATTGCCACATTTGTTTTTGTTCGCCGCCCACTTTGATGACATCGGGCAGGTCAAGCATTTGCCAAAAAGCCCGCACCCATGGTCCGGCGGCGATGACAACTTGCTCGCATCTTATCGCGCCTTTGTCGGTAATGACCGCTTTGATGGCGCCGCTTTGCGAATCGCGCGAAAACTCTGTGACGCTTGCGCCGAAACAAAACACTACTCCCTCCGCTTTTGCTTTCTTTGCCAAACCTTTCAGCGATGCCATATTGTTGGCATAGCCGCCGCGCTTTTCGTGTAATACCGAATCCACCCCCGGCGCATGCCAATCGTCAAAGATGGTTTTCATATATGCATCCGCCTCGTTCCTGCCAACGGCAAAATGTGACTCATAACCGATGGCGCGTTGTTCGGCGTATATTCTTCCGACTCCTTCGCGCATGGACGGCGGGCTGATTTGCAAATATCCCACCGGATGATAGGCGTAACTTTGCGGGTCGGATTCCCAAACTTCAACGCTGTGCGCCATCAACTCGCGCATCGCCGGTTGAAAATAGTTATTGCGCACGACGCCGCATGCTATGCCCGAAGCGCCCGCGCCAATGCCGGTTTTATCCACTACGACAATGCGGGCGGTTTTGTCGCGCAGTGCCAGATGATAGGCGGTTGACAGCCCGTGTATGCCCGCGCCGATGATGACGATATCGGCATCGGGCGGCGGCGGGTTTTGATGATTGTTGTTATGCGGCATCGCCCGATATTAGCACACGGCAAGCCAGACAAAAGCGCGGCGGAGAGAGAGGGATTCGAACCCTCGATGAGGTTTTAGCCCCATACTCCCTTAGCAGGGGAGCGCCTTCAGCCGCTCGGCCATCTCTCCGGAATGTTTTCGCATTCGGCGGTATTCTATCACCGGCGGTTTATTTGCCGCCGCTTTCGGCGGGCGCGCCGGATAACTCAAAAACTTCATGCAGAATATTCACCGCGTCATTGATGCGGCTTTCTTCTATCACAACCGATATTTTTATCTCGGAAGTGGATATCATTTGTATGTTAACGCCGCCGCCGGCAAGCGCCGAAAACATCTTCGCCGCCACGCCCGCATGAGAGCGCATGCCGACACCGACAACCGACACTTTGCCGATGGCATTGTCGCCGCTGACGCTTTGTGCGCCGATGGCATCGCCCGACTTCTTCGCGCATTCCAAAGCGGCGGCAAACTCGCGCCGCCCGACAGTGAACGAAAAATCCGTCCGTCCGTCATGCGCGATATTCTGCACTATCATATCAACATTGATATTCGCCGCGCCCAAATCGGCGAGCAATCTGCCGGCAACGCCCGGCTTGTCCGGCACGCGCACGACTGTTATCTTTGCCTCGTCTTCGCTAAAAGCGATGCCGGTGATTATCGGTTCTTCCATTTCTTTGCTCCGGTTGCATATAACCAATGTGCCGCTTTTGTTATCGGGTGCGCGGGAAGATAACACGCGCAAAGGCACGCGGTATTTTCCGGCGAATTCCACCGCGCGCGGCTGCAAAACGCGGGAGCCCAATGACGCCATTTCAAGCATCTCCTCAAAGTGTATCAAATCCAGCAAGCGCGCCTTGTCGCACATTCGCGGGTCGGTCGTATAAACGCCGTCAACATCGGTGTATATCCGGCATTCGTCCGCCGCCAAAGCCGCCGCTTTGGCGGCGGCGGTTTTTGTCGTTGCCGTTGCGCCGGGTTTATATTGGTATTCCGGCGCGCCCGAAACC
>JBPCWZ010000108.1:0-4596 GCA_051009015.1 Gammaproteobacteria bacterium
TGGCGCCGGTGAGAAAGCGCAGCATGTCAAAATCATGCACATTAAAATCGGCGAATATTCCCCCCGCTGTTTTGGCAAAGGCGGGCGGCGGGCATTGCGGGTCGTGGTTTGTTATGTGAATCAAAACCGCCTCTCCTATTTCGCCGCTTTGCAGCCGCGCCCGCAAGGCGGAAAAGTCGGCATCAAAGCGGCGGTTGAATCCCACTCTTATGACACTCCCGCAACCTGCGGTTTCCCGCGCCAATGCGTCAATCTCGGCGGCGCAAAAGGCGACCGGTTTTTCGCATAATACATGCTTGCCCGCCATCGCCGCGGCGCGCACAAAAGCGCAGTGAGTCGGCGTTGATGATGCTATCAAAACCGCGTCAATATCATCATCGGCAAATGCATCTTCGGCATTGGGGTATATTTTTACGCCATCCAAGCCCGCCTTTTGCAGTCGGTCATAACGCCCGCGGCGGTCAACAATACCGGCGAGTTTCGCCTCCGGCATTTGGCGAATGATGGCGGCATGCATCAGGGCAATGCGCCCCGCGCCGATGACCGCTATGTTTGCCGCGTCTTTTGCCATGTTCCGTTTTGGCAGGAGCGCAATGCGGCGGCGACAACTTCCGCCGCCGATGCCGCTTGCTGCAAGCCGCTTTGTTGTTGTTTGCCGTTTTTGATATCGGCGGCAAACTTCGCCGCTTCCATCTTCTTTAAATCCTCAAAGCCCGCGCCGATGCCGTCTCCGGGGTTAAAGCGGCTGTGTTGCGGGTGCGCGCTTCCGGCAAGCAGGGATGCATAACCGTCGTTTGCCGCTTTGCCGTTTGGCAAATACAACTGCAACTCATTCATCTTCTCAAAGTTCCATCTTGCCGACCCGCGCCGCCCGTATAAGGCAAAAGCCATCTCGCACTTTGGCCCGCGGGCAACGCGCGATGATTCCAAAAAACCCGCCGCGCCGTTGTCAAACTTTACCAATGCGCCGATGTAATCTTCGTTTGTTACCGCTCCTTTCGGGTCGCTTTCTTTGCCCGCGGCAAAGTGCGTTTCGCCTTCTCCCTTGTTATCTTTTTCGCCCGGCGGCAGCGGGCGTTTGGCGATAAACAAACGACGATGCGCCGATACTTCGGCAATGCCCCCGGCGAGAAAAACCGCCATATCCGCCGCATGCGAAAGCATATCGCCGCCCGCCCCGGCACCGGCATAGTTTTTATCATACCGCCACGACAACCTCCCCATCGGGTCGCTGCCATACATGGACAAAAAGCGGCAATCAAGTTGTTCTACTTCGCCAAAATGCCCGCCGTCCAGCAACTTGCGGCAGTATTGCACCATCGGCGCAAAGCGGTAGTTATAACCGACCGCCGACAAAACCCCCGCGCGTTTGGCACAAAGGGCGGCGCGGCGGGTTTCGTTGGCATTTTTGCCGGCCGGCTTTTCGCAATAAATATGCATTCCCGCTTTTGCCGCCGCTTCTATCATCTGCAAATGCAAGAAGTTCGGCGCGGTAATGCTGAGCGCGTCTATTTCACCGGCGGCGATAAGGTCGCGCCAATCGGCATAAACTTTGGAAAAACCATAACGGGCTTTGGCATCCGCCCGGCGGGCGGCATCTGTGTCGGCGCAAGCGACAAGGCGGGCACGCAAATGCAACTCCGGATAAAACTGCGAAAGCGCCAGCCACGAGCGCGAATGGGCATGCCCCATCCAGCCCATTCCAATAACGCCGATGCGCAGGGTTTTCATCTTTTCGCCCATTGTTATCCTTCTCCTTATTTTTTGGCGTTGTGGAAGACGATGGTTTTGTCTTCGCACATTTCGCGCACGGTGCTGCGCACGCCTTCTTTGCCGATGCCGCTTTTGCCGACTCCGCCGTAGGGCATCATGTCGTTGCGCCACATCGGCGTCCAATTAATATGCACATTGCCGCACCGCGCGGCGCGGGCGAAATGCAAAGCATTGCCGATATCGTTTGTAAAAACGGACGCCGACAAGCCGTAGGAATCTTTTGCCAAAAGTTCCAATGCGCCGGACAAACCTTTGATTTTGGTAATGCCGATGGCGGGACCAAAAACCTCGTCGCAAAAAACGCGCATTTGCGGTTTGACATCCGCCAAAACGGTGGCGGCAAACTTCGCCCCGTCCCGCTTGCCGCCGGTGATTAATCTTGCCCCGTCATTGACCGCCTCGCCGACCCAACTATCAACCCGCGCCGCTTCATTTTCGGATATCATCGCCGCGAGTTTGGTGTTTTCGTCCGCCGGGTCGCCGCAGCGGATGGCTTTTGCATGTTCGGCGATGCCGCTGACATAATCGTCATAAATCTTTTCGTCCGCCAATACCCGCTGCATGGAAATGCAAACCTGTCCGGCATTGGCATAACCGCCAACCGCGCCGCTTTGCACCGCCGCCTTAATATCCGCATCGGCGAGGACAACGCACGGCGAGTTTGCGCCCAATTCCAGCGACAACTTTTTCACTCCGGCATCTTTGGCGATTTGTTCGCCGACTGCAAAAGAACCGGTAAAGGATATTTTGCGCACGCGCGAATCTTTGCACAATGCCGCGCCGACAACGCCGCCGCCGCCGCACAAACACTGCAACCCCCCCGGCGGCAAACCGGCTTCCATCATAATGGCGGCGAGTTTCAATGCCGACAAAGGAGTCGCCGATGCCGGTTTGAGAATCACCGCATTGCCAACCGCAAGCGCCGGGGCTATCTTGTGCAGCACCAGCAAAACCGGAAAGTTAAACGGCGTAATGGCGACGACAACCCCGCAAGGTATCGGCACGGTCATGCCAAACTTATCTTCGGCGGGCGGAATGGCAAGGGCGTCAAGCGGCAGGGTTTCGCCGCGCAAATGCGCGCCCTCAAAGGCGGCAAGGCGGAGAATCTCGGCGGCGCGTCCGGCTTCGGCGCGCGCTTCCAACACAGGTTTGCCGACTTCGGCAACCATTGTTTGCGCGAGTTCTTCGGCGCGTTCTTCGCACAAATCCGCCGCGCGGCGCAAGATGGCGGCGCGTTCGCAGGCGGGCATTGCCGCCATTTGTTTGGCGCCTTGTTCGGCGGCGGACAATGCGGATTCAACATCGGCGGCATCTGCTACCGGCACGGTGTCAATCACTTCGCCGCTGTAAGGCGAGCGCACTTCGGCGGTTTTTTTGCCGCCTTTCCATTTTCCGTTGATGAGCATTTTCATTTGTTTTCTCCTTAGTTGTCAATAATGGTTATTCCGGCGCGTTGGCAGCATTGGCGAAGATGCGCGCCGCCTTGTTGCGAATAGGTCAAAGGGTCGGCTTTTGCCGGGTCTTGTTCGGCTTCAACGACCATCCATCCTTTGTAATTGATAGCGGCGGCGGCGGCGATGAATTTGTCAAAGTTCAAACAGCCATCGCCCGGCACGGTAAAAACGCCGTCCAAAACGGCATGCATAAAACTGCTGTCATCTTTCCGCGCTTTGGCGAGTTGTTTGTCGCGCACATCTTTGCAGTGCACATGACGAATGCGGGCGGCGTGTTTGTGAATCATCATCGCGCCGTCATCTGCCTTTCCGGCAAAAGCGGCATGCCCGCTATCGGCGAGAAGTCCGACCGCTTCGCCGGTGTTTTGCATCAGCATATCAACATCGCGCATGCTTTGGATGACGGTGCCCATGTGATGATGATACGCCATTTTAATGCCGTATTGTTGTGCCATCATTTCGGCGAGGGCGGTGAGTTTTTCGCCATAGGGGGCAAACTCTTCATCGGGCATAATCGGGCGGGCGGAAAGCGGCGTGTTTATTTGCGCTTGCGTTGATGCCGAAGTTTCGGCATAAAAAAGGATAGTTGTGCCGAGGGCGGCAAAGGTTTGCAATTGCGGTTGCATGCGGCGCATTTCTTCCCCGATATCGCCATTGTCGCGCAACAAGCCGGAAAACCATCCGGCGGCGAGCATCAGGTTATGTTTGTCAAGCATCGGCGCGAGTTTATCGGCATCGCGGGGGAATTTGCCGCCGAGTTCCGTGCCGCAAAAACCGGCTTCGCGGCTTTGCGACAGGCAAACTTCCAGCGGCGTATCGCCGCCGAGTTCCGGCATATCATCATTGCTCCATGCGATAGGAGCAACCGCCAGTTTGACCGTCATTTAATATCCTGTGGTGCGAAGTAAAAACCCAATGCCGCCCGCGCGGCAAAAAGCAAGGGCGATTATATCAAATTGCCGCATCCTGTAGCATTGCGATAACTTCACGCAAGTTTTCGCCGAGTTCGTCTTGTGTTTGCCCTTGCGAATGCGCGCCCGGAAAGCCGGGCACATAGCCGACATACAAGCCGGTGGTTTTGCATTGTTCAATGACAGCGGTAAATTGCATAACTCTCCCCTCCGTCATTACTCTATCACATTCCGCCCCCGTTTTTGCGGCTGCGGGCTGCGGCGGGTTTTTATAACTTCCGTCAGGGTTTGAAAAGGAAGAAGTACGCAAATATGGCGGTTTTTTGCCGGGATTACCGGGGCGAAGAGCGCCAAACTTTCCGGCATTTCGCCTTCGCCGCGCATCATTTTGGCAAATGCTTCCGCCAATTGCAAAACCCGCGCGACATCGCCAAGTTGCATTGCCATTGTTGTCGCTT
>JBPCWZ010000109.1:0-16510 GCA_051009015.1 Gammaproteobacteria bacterium
TGTCTATCGCCGCGAGTTTTGCCGCGCGATGCACTTGTTCGTCCGTTGCGCCTTCTTTGCCGTATCGTATGTTGTGGAGGATGGTGTCGTTAAACAAAACGGCATCCTGCGGCACAACGCCGATAGCCGCGCGCACCGACTCTTGTTTGCATTTGCGGATATCCTGCCCGTCAATTAATACCGCCCCTTCGCCCGGGTCGTAAAAGCGCGATAATAATCTGCCAATGGTGGATTTGCCGCTTCCCGATGGTCCCACTACCGCCGTCTTCTGCCCGCGCCGCACGCCGAAACTCACACCGCGCAAAATGTCGCCGCGCTCGTCGTCGTATGCAAAACGGACATTATTAAAAACAATGCCGCCGCCGCTTATTTTTAATGGCAATGCATCCGGCACATCTTTGACTTCCAAAGGTTCGTCCAAAAGTATAAACATCTCTTCCATATCCGTAAGTGCCTGCCGTATTTCGCGATAGACGGTGCCAAGAAAATCCAGCGGCAGATACAACTGCAGCAGGAATGTATTGACGACGACAAAATCGCCGACCGATATCCGCCCGGCGGCGACATCATCGCCCGCCATCAGCATCATAACCAAAAGCCCGGCGGCGATAATAACCCCCTGCCCGATATTCAGCACCGAAAGCGAAGTGCGGTTTTTGACGGCGGCGTTTTCATAATCGCGCATCAAATTGTCATAGCGCGAAGTTTCCATTTTGCGGGCGTTGAAGTGCTTGACTGTTTCGTGATTCAACAAAGAATCAATTACCAGCGTATTGGCGTTTTTATCGCAAGCGTTCATCCGCCTGCGAAAATGCAAACGCCATTCGGTTACCACCAGCGTATAAACGACATAACCAATCATGGTAATGAGCAATGCCGCCGTGTAGCGAAAATCAAACTTCGCCCACAGCACGCCACTGACCATAAAAATCTCCAACAGAGTCGGCACCGTGGAAAAGAGCATAAAAGTCAGCATAAACTCAATGCTCTTTGTGCCGCGCTCTATCACCCGCGACAATCCCCCGGTTTGGCGGTTAAGATGAAAACGCTGCGATAATCCGTGCAAGTGGTCAAACACCCGCACCGCCAAAGTGCGCACCGCCCGCTGGGCGACTCTGGCAAAAACGCAATATTTCAGTTCGTCAAAAACCTGTTCCGACAAGCGCACAAGCGCATAGCCGACGAGCACGGCGATGAGAATATAAAAGGTAAATTTATCGCCCGATACAATATTAACCACCGCGCCATAGACCAGCGGAATGCACACGGCGGCGGTTTTTTGCATCAGCGTAAAGCCGACCGTCGCGGCAATGCGCCTTTTGGTATCGGTATCGCCGGTCAGATAGGGCAGAAAATCGCGCATCAGTTGGCGCGCGCCGCCGTGGCGAATGTTGCTTTTTAGCGGCGCGGGTTTTTTGCCGCCGGTTTTGTCATTATCCATAATGTTGATTCTACCCCAGCGTATAATTGGCAAATGACAACGGCGGCGGCGGCGAAGTTTTGTTTGGAAACGCCATACAAACCGGCGGGCGACCAGCCGCAGGCGATAGTCAAACTCTCCGACGGCTTGCGCCGGAAGATGCCCGCCCAAACGCTTGAAGGCGTCACCGGTTCCGGCAAAACCTACACAATGGCAAATGTCATCGCCCGGGCCGGACGCCCCGCCATGATAATGTCGCACAACAAAACTTTGGCGGCGCAGTTGTATGCCGAGTTTCGCGGCTTCTTCCCCGGCGGCGCGGTGGAATATTTTGTTTCCTATTACGATTATTACCAGCCGGAGGCGTATGTCCCCCAGCGCGATTTGTATATTGAAAAAGATTCCGACATCAACAAGCACATAGAACAACTGCGCCTTTCGGCGACAAAAGCACTGATGGAGCGGCGCGACTGCATCATCGTCGCCACAGTGTCGGCAATATACGGCATTGGCGACCCCGTCTCCTATCACGGGATGATACTGCATCTGCAAGTTGGCTCGGATGCTACCCGCGAGCAGGTGATAAAACGACTGGCGGCAATGCAATATGTGCGCAATGCGGCGGATTTTGCCCGCGGCGTCTTTCGGGTGCGCGGCGATATTGTGGATATATTTCCGGCGGAAAACGCCGATGCCGCATTGCGGGTGGAGTTTGACGGCGAGCGCATTCACGCGCTTCATGAGTTTGACCCTTTGACCGGCCGCAAGCGGCGGCGGCTGGCGCGTTATACCGTTTATCCTTCTTCGCATTATGTCGTCCCGCGCGATACTGTCGGGCGGGCGGCAAAGGCGATACGCGAAGAGTTGCAAGAGCGGGCAAAAGAACTGGACACGCGCGGCGAAGCATACAAAGCCGAAAGGTTGCGGGAGCGGACTCTTTTTGATTTGGAAATGCTGGAAACAACCGGAATGTGCAAGGGCATAGAAAACTATTCGCGTCATTTTTCGGGGCGCGAGCCGGGCGAGCCGCCGCCGACTTTGTTTGATTACCTGCCGCCGGATGCTTTGTTGTTTATTGACGAATCGCATGTTACCGTCCCGCAAATCGGGGCGATGCACAAGGGCGACCGCTCGCGAAAGACCACTTTGGTACAGCACGGCTTTCGCCTGCCTTCGGCTTTGGACAACCGCCCGCTGATGTTTGCCGAGTTTGAGAATCAATCGCCGCAAACCATCTTTGTATCGGCGACTCCGGGCAAATACGAAGGCGAAAACCAAAAGCAACTGGTAAGGCAGATAGTCCGCCCGACCGGGCTTTTGGACCCGCAAGTGCAAGTGCGGCCGGCGCAAACACAAGTGGATGACCTGCTCGGCGAGATAAAACTGCGCCGCCAAAAAAAAGAGCGCGTGCTGGTTGGCACATTGACAAAAAGAATGGCGGAAAAGTTCACCGAATATCTGGGCGAAAACGGCGTCAAGGCGCGTTATATGCATGCCGACACCGACACCGTGGAACGCGCCGACATTTTGCGCGATTTGCGCCTTGGCGTTTTTGATGTCCTTGTCGGCATCAATCTTTTGCGCGAGGGTTTGGATTTGCCGGAGGTGTCTTTGGTGGCGGTTTTTGACGCCGACCGCGAAGGGTTTTTGCGCTCCGAAACTTCGCTGGTGCAAACCATCGGCAGAGCCGCCCGGCACATAAACGGCACGGCGATATTGTATGCCGACAACATCACCCGCTCCATCAACGCGGCAATGCACATTACCGAAGAACGCCGCAAACAACAAACGGCGCACAACAAAAAACACAACATATCGCCGGTTGGCATCCAAAAAGCCGTAATGACGCTACTGGACATCGGCGACGAAGAGACATCATCGGGCAGGCGCAAAAAAACCCGCAAACAAATGACCGAAGCCGAAGCGGGGCGGGAGTTGCGCAAGTTGGAGAAAAAGATGCTTTCCCATGCCCGCAATTTGGAGTTTGAACAAGCCGCCGCGGCGCGCGATGAGATAAGAATCATCCGCCGCGAAATACTCGGCACAAGCGATTAGCGGCAGTTTGGCGGCAGTTTGTTGGCAGTTTGGCGATAACTGACAACAGCGGGCGGCGGGCGGCAATTGGCAAGAATCGGCGGGAATGATTGAAGGGCGGGTATAATTCGGGCTTATGTCCGCCGGGAAAGATTCCAACCTGAGTTTTGAGCAGGCGCTGCGCGAGTTGGAGCAGATAACCGCCGATATTGAAGACGGGTCAATGCCGCTTGAGGAAGTTGTCGCCGCCTACAAGCGCGGCGTCAAACTGCTCGGCTTTTGCCGCCAAAAACTCGGCGCCGCCAAAGATGCCGTAGCGCAACTGGACGGCAAAGCGGCGGGCAATGATGATTGAACCGGCGACTTGCGGCGATGCGGCGGGCGGCGAATGGCTGCAAACGACTGCGGCGATGATTGAAACACAACTTGCCGCCGCCGACATGTCATCATGCCCGCAACTTGCCGCCGCCGTCCGTTATGCATTACTCGGCGGCGGCAAGCGTTTGCGCCCGATGATGCTGACAGCCGCCGCAAGCGACAACCCGCCGCCGCCGGCCAAATCTCCGGCATGGCAATTAAGTTGCGCGCTGGAATGCCTGCACTGCTATTCGCTGATTCACGATGATTTGCCATGCATGGACGATGCCGAAAGCCGCCGCAACAAACCTTCGTGCCACAAAGCACACGGCGAAGCGATGGCGCTTCTGGCGGGCGATTATCTGCAGGCGATGGCTTTTGGAATGGCGGCAAAAAGCGGGCTTGCCGATGCCGCCGTGTTTTTGTCCGATGCCGCCGGTGCGATTGTCAGCGGGCAGGCAAAAGACATAACGGACGATGATTCCGCAAGCGAGGACTATTTTATGAAAATGTATGATGAGAAAACCGGCGCGCTTTTTGTTTGCGCCGTCCGTTTGGGTTTGTTGTGCCGCGGCGAAGATGATGAAAGCGCGCGGCGTTTGGATTCTTTTGCCGGACATTTCGGCGCGGCTTTTCAGATTATCAATGACATCAATGGCGAAAGTGCCGACCGCAACATCGGCAAAAAAACCATCGTAACCGAGTATGGCAAAGCCCGCGCCATCGTCATCGCCCGCCATCATCAAACCCTTGCCGCAGCCGAGTTGCAAAAACATCCTTCGCCGCCGCTTGCCGACTTGCTCGGCATGTTTGGCGCGGTGCAACGATGATTCTCAAAGCGGCGCGCAAATGGCTGGCGCGGCGCAACCGCCCGCGCCGCATCAAAGCCGAAGAGCACAACATTCGCCCGCAACAAATCGGCAAAAACGCGCTCGGCGCGGTGCGCAAACTCGCACAAGCCGGTTATGATTCCTACATTGTCGGCGGCGCAGTGCGCGATTTGCTGCTGGAACTTAAGCCAAAGGACTTTGACATTGCTACCGCCGCGACTCCGGCGCAAATCCGCCGGTTGTTTCGCAACTCGCGCATTATAGGGCGGCGCTTTCGCCTTATTCACTTGTATTTTGGCGGCGGCGAGATTGTTGAAGTAGCGACCTTCCGCGCCCGCGCCGAAGACAGCGCGCGCGAGGAAAGCGGGCGGATACTGCGCGATAACCGCTTTGGCAAACCGGACGATGACGCCAAGCGGCGCGACTTTACGGCAAACGCGCTTTTTTACGACCCCGGCAATGGCGAAGTGCTGGATTATGTCGGCGGTTTTGACGACATCTTGCAAGGCAAGTTGCGGATTATCGGCAAGAACGAAGAGCGCATTCGCGAAGACCCGGTCAGAATGTTGCGCGCTTTGCGTTTGGCGGCAAAAACCAAACTTGTCATCGCCCCCGGCGCGGCGCGGCTTTTTGCCGGACATGCCAACGCGCTTATGGACATCGCCCCGGCGCGGCTGCTTGACGAGTTTGTCAAAGTCATCCGCTCCGGCTGTTGCGCGACTGCTTTGCGCGGCTGGAAAAAACACAAACTCGCCGAAGTGATATTCCCGCAACTTGCAGATGCATCCGGCTTTGCCGAGCGCGCCTTTGCCGACACCGACAAGCGGGCGGCAAAAGGCGGGCAGGTATCGGTATCCTTTGTCGCCGCCGCGGCATATTGGCATTTGGTCGGCGGCAAGTGGCTGCCCGAAGTGCAAAAAGGCGCGCGCCCGGTCGGGACGATGGAACGCGCCCTTGGCGAGGCGGATTTTCTGGCAAACCGCGTTTTGTCAAAGCGGGTAGCGGCGAAGATGACCGATTTATACTTTCTGCTGGCGCGGATGCAAATGCCGGCAACGCGCAAAAAACGATGCGACGCCATCGCCGCCAATGTATTGTTTGAACGCGCCATCGCCTTTGCCAAACTGGAAGAGGGAATGCGCCCGCTTTGGCAATGGTGGCAACAATACGCCGATGCCAATCACAAAGAGCGGCTTTTGATGATGCCGTCAAACAAAAAACGCCGCGCCAAATAAACCGGTGGCAAAAGCGTATATCGGGCTGGGGGCGAATCTCGGCAACCCGCGCAAACAAATCCTCGCCGCCGTCCGGCAAGTGCAAAAAATCCCCGGCGTCAAAGTTTTGGCGCTTTCGCCTTTTTATCATTCCGCCCCGCAAGGATGCCCGGGACATCAGCCGGATTATTGCAACGCCGCCGCCACACTGCGCACGACTTTGCCGCCCCGCCGCTTGCATCAAAAGTTGCAAAAAGCCGAACGGGCGGTGCGATTGACATCCGGCGGCAAACCCCGGCGGACATCCGCGCCGCGCTTTATTGACATTGACTATTTGTTTCACGGCAATGCGCGAATGCACAGCCGTCATCTGACTCTTCCGCATCCGCGCCTGTTGCGGCGGGCTTTTGTTTTGCGCCCGCTTGCCGACATTACCGGCGGCGATTTTGCCGGGCTGAGATGGCGGCAACAATGCATGGATGGCATAAAAAAACTTAATCCGCCGGTTAATAATGCGCAGGTTAATGCGCCGGTAATATTGACATTGGAATCCGGCGGCGATAACTTCACGGCGGCATTGACAACACCAAACGGCGACATTGTGCAAATGGCGGACAACAAACGGCAAAAAGGAAACAGCGAAACCGCCCTGCCCCTGATAAGCGCATTACTGCGCAAGTGCAAAACAACTCTTTCGCAGTGCGATGCTTTTGCCTTCGCCGCCGGTCCCGGCAGGTTTTCGGGTTTGCGCTTGTCGTGCGCGCTATGCCAATCATTCGGCTATGCGCATAATAAACCGATAGTACAAGTGCCAACTCTGGCGGCACTCGCCGAACACAACTATCCGGCGGCAATGCAACCCGCAAAACAAACAACAACAACAACAATCCCCGCCCACCGGGGCCACTACTACCGCGCCGAATGTTTTATTGACAACGCAGGTTTGCGGGATAATACCGGTTTATGGCGGATAAAAAACATCGCCATCATTTGCGCCGATGCCAATCCGGCACCAATGCCAAAAGCCCCGCATCCGGACGCCGCCGCAACCGCCCGCATCGCCATACAAATGCACACCAAAGGCGAACTAACCCCCCCCATGCAATGCGCCCCCTTTTATGTCCGCCAAAAAGTAGCCCTAACCATAAAAGAACGCACATCCCATCAAAAAACCCCAACCCCAAAATAACCATCATTCCCGTGAAAACGGGAATGCATAAAACCCCGTCATTCCCGCGAAGGCGGGAACCCATAACCCGCCGATAGTGCTATTTGCCACCCTACTTTTCCATCGCATCCCGCAAAATATGCGCGATATCGCTATCTTTGCCATACTCTTCTATGGCAAGGTCTAACGGCGTGTAGCCACCATTATCTTTTGCCTCAATATTCGCCCCCGCTTTGATAAGAACAAGCGCCGTTCTGGTTTGACCGCGCACTGCCGCAAAATGCAAAGGCGTCCCGCCATAGTTTTCTTTTGCCTCAATATCTGCCCCTGATTTGATAAGAGCGAGCGCAGTTTCGGTTTGACCACTCACTGCCACAGCATGCAAAGGCGTAACGCCATTATTTGCTTTCGCGTTAATATCCGCCCCCGCTTTGACAAGAGCAAGCGCAGTTTTGGTTTGACCGCGCCCTGCCGCATTATGCAGGGGCGTCCAACCGCCTTCCGCTTTTGCCTCAATATCCGCTCCCGCTTTGACAAGAGCAAGCGCAGTTTCGGCTTGACCGCGCCCTGCCGCAACCTGCAAAGGCGTAAAGCCATATTTTGCTTTTGCTTCAATATCCGCCCCCGCTTTGACAAGAGCAAGCGCAGTTTCGGTTTGACCGTAATATGCCGCAACATGTAAAGGCATTCCACTATCGTTAGATTTTGCGTCAATATTCGCTCCCGCTTTAACGAGGGCAAGCGCGGTTTCGGTTTGACTTTTCTCTGCCGCCAAATGCAAAGGCGTCAAGCCATTGTTTTCTTTTGCCTCAATATCCGCCCCCGCTTTGACAAGGACAAGCGCGGTTTCGGTTTGACCGCGCCCTGCTGCCAGATGCAAAGGCGTAAAGCCATCGTTATCTTTTGCGTTAATATTCGCCCCGCCGTCAACCAGGCGTTTGACTTCGGCGGTATCGCCATTCGCCGACGCCCGATGCAAAGGCGTAATGCCATCATCGGCAAAAGCCGCCCCGCCGATGATGGCGAAAAGCCCTACCAAAATGGCGGCGAGAAAGCGACGAATCATTGTCATTTGCATATTTCTCCTTTGCGAGTGCGCCATTATTATAATATAGCCGCCGCACGAATTGCCGCGAAGAATATCAGGAGGGGGTTGTTTCTTCGTTGGGGTCTGTTGTTGCTATTTTTGTGGCTTTTTCGGGGGTGAAGAAGCCGAAGGCGTGGTGCAGGCATTCTTCGGCGGCGCGGGAGGAGTCGTCGGGGGTTTTGGGTTTTTTGGCTTCGCGGACGCGCTGCAAGCCGGATAGAAAATGACGGCATTTCTCGCGCAACTCGTCGCTGTCGCCTTCGCCGTGATGACGCAACTCTTCCGCCGCCTTTTCCATCAAACCCGCGCCATCGTGAAATAACTCAAGCATCCGGTGTTTGGCGCCGCCTTCTATCTTTTTTTCGGCAAACTGCGCCGAGCCGGCATCCATCAATCTTTGCACCGCCCTTTCGCTGCGGTATTCGTGTGAAAAAGCATCCGCCATCGCCAGCGCTTTCTCCCCGCCGCCAAGCAACGCGCCGATGACCGCGCCCAAAACGCCTTCCGGCTTCATCCAATCGTGCCAGATGTGCGTTGCCCCGGCATATTTAATCGTCTTATCCTTGTTGGACTCATACCATTCTTTCAACTGCGCCCGCGCGCCGGGACCATCGCCGCGCGCGGCGGCGGAAAAAACCGCCGGACTCACGCGCCAGGTGCCAAAGTCGCAAACTAACTGACGCAAAGGTTCCAGCCGTTCGCCGCAATCGGCGAGCGGGCCATTGTCGCGGAAAAAGCCGCGCGCATCATAAAAGAAAACCGCCGGAAAAAGCGCCGCGGCAAAAACCGCCATCTTGCCGACTTCATCAACGCCGCGCTTGACTGCGGCATCCAAATCATCCATTGTTTCCTGCCGCCCGCCTTCGTGCGGTTTGGCGAGCAGGCGCAAAGCCGCCGCCGGAAAAACAAAAGCAACATCCGGCATTTGCGTCTCGGCGCCTTTGATAATCCGGTATGCGGGTTCAATGCCGGAGTTGCCGGAGTTGGTAATATCCACTTTGGCGACATTGACGAGGTCGCCTGCAAGAGTCGGCTCTTCGTGCGCGCCTTGCAAAATAAGATGCACCGCCGTGGCATTAATCTTATCGGCATGCTTTTCGGCGGCGGTTTTGTCCGCCGGTTGTGCTTGCTTTTTGGGTTGTTGTGTTTGTTGCTCCGGCAATGGCATCGGCGGCGGCGGCGGCGGCAAAAACTCTTCTTCCGGCGGCAACCCGGCTTGTGCGCCGATGGTCTTTAACAACTTCGCCGCGCATTCCCGTGTTTCCGCCGATGCGGAGGATAACACTGCGCCGTGTTTGGCGGCGGCGTCATTGTCTTTTGCATCTGTCGCATCTTTGACTTTTCGCCGCAAACCGGTAGTTTGTTCGCCGAGTTTGACAAGCGCATCCGTTTGTGCGCCGATATCATCGGGGCTTGCCATGCATCCGCCTTCTTTGATGCATTGCAACAAAGCATCGCGCACGGCGCGGATGTCGGGGCTTTCTTCGGCGGTTTTGGCTAATGCATCGGCGGCGGTTTGGAGCGCATCTATCGTTTGGGCTTTTTGCACCTTGTTGCGCGTCTGCCCGTATTTGAGTGCGGCTTCTTCCACCTGTTCGGCAAACTCGTGCATTTTTGCCGCTTTGCCCGGGTCGGGTTCTTCATTTGCCCATCCTATGAGCGCATTGCCCATGACGATGAGATAACCTTTCCAGACATTGCGGGCGGCGTCTACGGTTGCCGCTTGTTTTTGTTTGCGCTCTTCGGCGTCTTTTTCGGTGAAGGATGCCAAAAAAGGCGCGAGTTCGGCTTGCACCGGCGTGTCGGCGATATCCCCGGCGACTTTTTCGGGCGTGCGCAGCCACAAGGCGGCGAAGAAAGCCAAATCGCGAAAACTGTCCCAATCTTCTTTTTGCTTTGTTGCCGCCATCGCGCGGGAGTAGGATTCGCCAAAGCCGTCTTTTTTCTGCCCGCCGCCCGCGTGGATAAAGCGCTCCAAAATAAACCAAAACGGCGGCTTTTTGGGTTTTTTGCCTTTGTCGGCTGCCCCCTTCATCACATCGTCAATAAAGCCGGGGATGGCGAGGTCGGCGGCGACTTTGTCATAAAAAACGCCGTCTTGTTCTTCGCCTTTCCAGTTGCCGTATTTGGCGGCGAGGTGTGCGGCGATTTGCCGTTGTTTGTTTGGCGCGCCGACGCGGATTTGGATCTCCACCCATTCGCCATTGACAAACGGCGGCAGGTGGTCGGCGCGCAGGTTTGCCGCCGTGTTGTCGGAGTTGTCGTTTGTGTTGTTTTTTGTGATATCTTCCATCGCCCGATTATAGCATTAGCGGTTTTGCCGTGCAAACCGGCGGCGCGCTTTGGCGGATTTTTTGACATATTGATATGCCGATATTTTCGCCTTTGGCGGCGGTTATTTGGCTTGCGGGCGGCAAAAGGGCGTAATATTAGCGTTATGCCGTTATTGTTGATTTTTGGCTTTTTGCTACTGCCGGGCGCGGAAGTGTATTTGCTCTTTGATTGGTTTGGCGATGCGCCCGGCTGGGCGTTGGCGTATCTGGTGCTGACTTCGGCGGCGGGTGTTTTTTTGATGCGGCTGGCGCGTGCCGGCTTTGGCGCGATATTGCAAGGATGGTCGCAAAGGTCGTCGCCGTTGTCTTTTATACTGCTGGGGAAGATGTGGCTTGTCGGCGCATTGTTGCTTTTTCCCGGTTATTTGACCGACGGCATTGCTTTGATGGTTATTATCATCGGGCGTTTTGCCGCCCCCGCCGCCGACAATAGCGGCGCGATTGTGCAGGCGAGAGTGATAAAAGAAGAAGGCGATGAACGCGGCAATTGACAAGCGAATTGACAAACGACAAGTGCGCCGCGCCTTTTCGCGCGCCGCCGCAAACGGACGCCCGCCGCCGGTTGCGGTTGTGGCACAAAGGTTGCTTTCGCGCCTTGACGAAATAACGATAACGCCGGAAGTAATGGCGGATATTGGCGGCGGCGGTTGTCCGGCATTGGCAGAAAAATACGCCGATGCCAAAATGCTGGCTGTTGATTTTGCCCTGCCGGTTTTGCGCTTTGACGATGGCGGCGGGCGCGAAGTTTGGCGCGTTTTGGCGGATGCCGAAAAGTTGCCGCTGGCGGATGGCAGTGTGGATTTGGCATATTCCAATTTGTGTTTGGAATGGACGGATGCCGGGGCGGCATTGTCGGAAGCGGCGCGGGTTTTGCGCCCCGGCGGTGTTTTTGTTTTCAGCACGCTGGGTCCCGATACTTTGCGCGAGATGCGGGCGGCTTTTGACGGCAGGGTGCATTTGTTTGCCGACATGCACGACATTGGCGATATGCTTGCCCCGCGCGGCTTTTCGGAGCCGGTAATGCAGCGGGAGGAAATCCGTTTGACTTATTCGCATCCCGAAGATGCCGCCCGCGAAGTGCATCAATGGGGCGGCGGTTTTACCGATGCAAAGCGGCGGCGGGGATTGGGCGGAAAAAGCCGCTGGCAAAAGTGTTTGTCTGCCTATCCGCGCGAAGAAGAAGACGGGCGTTATGCGGCGACTTTTGAGATTATCTATGCGCTGGCATGGCGGGCGGAAAGCGGCGGCGGCGCAAAGCCGGTGCGTTTTTTCCCGCGCAGTGTTTATAATGCGAAGTTATGAAGCCGGAACCCGGACAGCGCAAACTCAAACTCTCGCTTCTTCGCGCGCTGCTGGCGGTGTGCGACAGCCGGTTTAATGTCAGCAAAGCGGCGCGCGCCGAACATGCGACTCAGCCGTCCATCAGCCGCAAGGTGTTGGAATTGGAACACGCGGTCGGGCAGCCGATATTCATCCGCCGCGGCCGGCGTTTTTCGGGCTTGACGGCATTGGGGCGGGAGGTTACAGACGAAGCGCGCACGGTGTTGATGAAATGCGACAACATTATGCGCCTTGGCGAATCGCACCGGCGCGGCAAGCCCGGCGGCGATTTGCGCGTGGCGACGACTCACACGCAGGCGCGTTATGTTTTGCCGAAAATAGTGCGCGATTTTCGGGCGACATATCCGGGCATCGGCTTGCACATAACGCAGGGTTCTCCGGCGCAACTTGTCCGGCAGATGGAAGACAACCTTGCCGATTTGGCGATATGCACCGAAGCATTGGAACATAACGCATCGTTGCGGGTGGTGGATTCTTACCGCTGGAATCGCGTGTTGATAGTCCGCCCGGAGCATTCTCTGGCAAAGGCGCGCAAGATGACTTTGCAGTTGCTGGCGGCGCATCCGCTTATCACATATGCGCACGGCTTTACCGGTCGCGATGCTTTTGACGATGCGTTTGCCCGCGCCGGGGTGCAGCCGCGGGTGATGATGAGCGCCGCCGATGCCGATGTTATTAAGGCATATGTGCGCTTGGGGATTGGCGCGGGCGTTGTCGCGGCGATGGCTTTTGACGAAAAAGACGATGCCGATTTGGCAAAGCGCCCTCTTGATGATTTGTTTCCGCAAATGCGCGTGCGCATAGCATATCATCGCGAGAAGTTTGTATCCGAAGCGATGGGTTATTTCATAGACCTTTTCCAAAGCCGCGTGACAGGCAAAGAATCAAAGGCGGGCAAAAAATGACAACGGCGGAAAACGAAAACACCCCCGCGAACACCGCCGCGCCGGAAAGTATTCCCGCCGCGCCTTCGCTGGCGCGGGTTGTTGAATATGTTTTTGACAACGACGAAGTTGACAAGGCGGTGCGGGCAAAGTTGCTTGATGCGGGCGGGCGGATGGATATCAAAGGTTTTCGGCGCGGCAAGGCGCCGCTTTCGTTTTTGTTAAAGCGTTTTGGCGGCGAGTTTTTGCGCGATGAGTTGATAAACCTTGCGGCGCACAAGTTTAACGAATCGCAGGAAAAGCCGGATGCCGAACAAGCGGCGGCGCCGCCGCAGATGGATGCGATAACGACGGCAAAGCAATATGCGGTGCGCTGCAACTACGAAATAATGCCCGACATCGGCGCGCCGGATTTTAGCGCGCAGACGCTAATGCGCCCGGTGCTGGTTGTCGGCGATGCCGAAGTTGATGCGATGATAGAAAAGATGCGCGGCGAATCGGGCGAATATATCGTTGTGGACAGGCCCGCCGCCGGCGGCGATATGACGGTTGTGGATTATGTGCTTTTGGAAGACGGCAAACAGCGCGAAAAAGGCGAAGACAGAGGTTGGGTATTAAATGGCGGTTTATTGGGAGAAGAAACCATAAAAGCATTAACCGGCACAATCGCGGGCGACAATCGCGAGATAACACTGCCGCAACCGGTAGCGGAAGGCGCGGCGGAACAAGAACCCCCGAAAGAGTTGTTGTTGCGCGTTAGCGTCAAGAGTATCAGGGAGTTAAAAAAGGCGGAAATGAATGATGCATTTTTCGCCCGCTACGGCATTAGCGAAGGCGGCGAGACGGCTTTTCGCGCGGGCGTGCGCGAGATGCTGGATGCGCAAGTGGAAAGCCGTTTGCGCGAAGTATTAAAACAGCGGGCGCTGGATTGCTGGATGGCGGCGACTCCGCGTTTTTCTTTGCCAAAGGCGATGGTGCGAAACGAGATATTGGCAATGTGGCAGGATTATATGGCGCAACTGCGTCAGATGCAAATGACAGCGGCGGCGGCAAAGATGAATGCGGCGCAGTTTGCCCCCGGCGCGGCGCGGCGCGTTGCGCTTGGTTTGCTTTTGGCGGCATGGCGCAAGCGCGATAATGTTGAAATACAGGACGAAGAAGCCGAAAAGCGTTTGGAAGAGTTATCAATGGCATACCAATCACCGGAAGAAATCCGCGCCCGCACCCGCAACAATGCGGCGGAATGGGAAAACCTGAAACTCGCAATGCTGGAAGAGCGCGCGGTGAATTGGATTTGCGACCAAGTCAAAACCGAAGACGAACAAATTCCAATGGAGCGCCTGCTCGGCTAACCCGTCATTCCCGCGAAGGCGGGAATGACAAAAGGGGGGGATGATATTATTATGCCAATCTTTGGGCGTGGTATAACTCGGCGAAGAGGGGGCAGGTTTTTAATAACTCGGGCATTGTTCCCGTTGCTATCAGTTTGCCGTCGTCCAAAACCGCTACGCGGTCGGCGAATTCTATGGTGGCGAAACGATGGGCGATGATTATCGCGGTGCGTCCCGATAACAACTCGCGCATTGCCGCTTTTATCTTGTTTTCCGAATCGCTGTCCAGCGATGATGTCGCTTCGTCCATAATCACTATCGGGGAGTCGCGATAAAATGCGCGCGCAAGTGCCAATCTTTGCCGCTGTCCGCCCGACAACCTTGCGCCGTTTTCGCCGATGAGGGCATCCGCCCCGCCGGGCATTTGCGACACAAAAGAAGCGGCATCCGCGCTTGCCAATGCCTTCCACACTTTTTCGGCATTGCCGCCGCCGCCATAAGGATAGGCGACATTGTCTGCTATGCTGCCGTCAAAAAGCAATGCTTCCTGCGGCACAAGGGCGATTTGCTGTCGCAAGGATGCAAGCGTCAGTTGGCGCGCATCTTCGCCGTCAATAGTCAAAACGCCGTTTTGCGGTTCAACAAAACGCGGCAGCATTTGCGCCAATGTGGTTTTGCCCGCGCCGGATTTGCCGACCAGGGCGATGGTTTCACCGGCGCGAATCTGCAATGATACATTTTGCAATGCGGCTTTGCCGTTGGGATAGGCAAAACTTACGCCGTCAAAACGAATATCGCCTTTGGCGCGGTTGATGGTTTTTTTGCCCTGGTCTTTTTCGGGCTGCGCATCCAAAAAGCCGAATACTTCCGCCGCCGCCGCCAGCATTCCCGCCCACAAAGTAAAAGAGCGGGGTATTATCCGCAAAGAGCGCGGCATCAAAAGCATAATGCCGATAAACGCCGCAACGGTCCCTTTGCTTATTTCGCCGGCAAGAATTTCGTCCAGCACATACGCCAGCACAATCGCCGAAGGCACGGCGACAATGATTTGCGATAATGGTTGCCCGGCGGAAAGCAGTATTATCATCCGCAAACCGGCGCGGCGCAATGCGCCAAAAGCGGCGCGGGTTTTGCCAATGGCGGCATTTGCCCCGGCGATTTTGATAACCGGTATCAGGCGCGCCGTTTCGTTCAGGATGCTTTGGCATTGTGCCGTGCTGTCTTGCGCCCGTCCGGCAACGGCGCGCATGCGTGAGGACAAAACCCGAATAAGGATAATGGTCGGCGGCGCAACGGCAAGCATGATAAGAGTTAGTTTCCAATGCAGAAAAAACATATAGCCGAGAAAAAAGCAAACTTTTACCGTTTCCTGCACAAGCGCCAAAAAAACCGGCATAGTCGGCGCGGTCAATGCCGGGACGAAAGCCATATAGCGCGAGGTTGTCTTGCCGGTGCTTTCGTTGTTGAAGTAGGCAAGCGGAAGTTGAAACATCCGCTCGGTCATCTGCGCGCGCAAATCGCGCTGCATTGTCAAATCCAGCCATCCGCCGAGGTAGGAACGGCAATAGGCAAAAACGGCGGCGGCGCAAACAATGGCAAGCATCAGATACGGCAAAAACCGCAAAGGCACAACGCCGCCGGGCGATTCGCCGTCCAAAAGCGGCTTCATCAAAAGCGGCAAAAGCGGCTCCAATGCGGCGATGCAAAGCATGCAAACAATCATCGCCGCAAACTGCAGGCGGTAGTGCCGCAGGCGGCGAAAGTAGCGCCCTGTCAGCCGCCATCTGTCGGCGGATGCCACAGGCGGCGTTGTATCTGGTTTTATTGCCATTGTCCGTTCATTTCATTAAGCAAAAACCGGCATTCGCAAAAGGTCAAAAGACGACAAACCCGGTGGGTACTGCCGGGCTTGAACCGGCGACCTCCGCCGTGTGAAGGCGGCGCTCTCCCGCTGAGCTAAGCACCCGCCCGCATTCTACACCAAACGGCGGCATCGGCGGTATAAAAGCCCCGATTTCGCCCTTTCGGGGTTATAAGAATAAAAAAGCGCGGGCGGCGCGGTATAAAAGCCCTGAAAGGGCGGCATGTTATAGCACGGGGCAACGCCCCGTGAATCGGCATTATTAAAAATATAGCCCTGTAAGGGCGGCGCAAAAATGACGGCGGGAATGGTGTCGCCCTTACAGGGCTTGATTAATTGGTAATACCGAGTCACGGGGCGTTGCCCCGTGCTATAACATTTCGCCCTTACGGGGCTTTAATATCGTCATTCCCGCCTTTTTCGTCATTCCCGCGAAAGCGGGAATCTCCTAAACCATCGCCGCGCAAGCGGCGCGTTATAAAAGCCCTGTAAGGGCGACCTGTTCATAGCACGGGGCAACGCTCCGTGAATCGGCGTATTAAACAAATAAGCCCTGAAAGGGCGACCGAAAATGACGGCGGCGAATGTCATAACGGGCGGGGTTTTGGCTTTGCGGTTTTTGCCGGGCTTTGCCCTGCAAAAGAATGGGA
>JBPCWZ010000110.1:0-3360 GCA_051009015.1 Gammaproteobacteria bacterium
CTATCAGGCGGATGGCCATATAGAGAATGTAAGCATAGGCGTTTTCGCCCGCGGTTATGCGAGCCGCCTCGGCGACTTCGCGAAGCGGTTGATACGCTTCCTTGCTCTGAATAAGGTCAAACCACGCCTGTTTTATGTCATTCAGATTCCACGCGTCCTTGAAAGCAACCGTCGTCATCCTGTCGCGCCACTCCACGACGCCGCTCCATTGCTTTTTGGAGTTGAACGGCGGGTCAAGATATATCATATCTATGCACTCGTCGGGCATTTTTTGCATACCCTCCAAGTTGTCGCCGGAATAAAACACGCCCGGGCGAATGCCGTCACGGGCGAAAGTCGGCGGTTTTTGTTTTTTCGGCATCAGTGCGAATTATAACTTAACCAGCAACAACGGCGTGTTTGTTGTTATCCTGCACCATCCGAAAGACCGGACGGACTTTTTTCAGCACCGACGGTTCTATGTGGCAGTGGATTTCGTGACCATCGCCGAAGTCGCGCTTGGGCGGCAGTTCCTTGTCGCAAATATCGCCGAGTTTGCGCGGGCATCTGCTTGCGAAGGGGCAGCCCGGCGGCGGGTTTGACGGCGAGGGCAACTCGCCTTCCAAGATTATCTCTTCCTTTTCCACCCGGTGGTCGGCGACCGGCACCGCCGACAAAAGCGATTCGGTATAGGGATGATACGGCGGGGCGAAAACATTCTTCGTCACCCCCTGCTCCATTATCCGCCCCAGATACATAACGACAATATGGTCGGCAAGATAGCGCACCAGCGACAAATCGTGGCTGATAAAAAGCAAAGTCGTGTCGTGCGAGGATTGTATGTCAAGCAACAAATCAATCACCGCCGCTTGCACCGAAACATCCAAAGCCGACACAGGTTCATCGGCAACAATCAATCGCGCCTGACCGGCAAAAGCGCGGGCGATGCCGATGCGCTGCTTTTGCCCGCCGGACAACTGCGCGGGTTTGCTGTTCTTGTAACTGCGCGGCAACTTGACCAAATCAAGCAACCTATCAACTTTGCGCTCAACTTCCGCGCCGGATGCCGCGCCGAGTTTGCGGATGGAGCGGGCTATCTGCCGCCCGACGGTGTGAGTCGGATTCAGCGTGTCATTGGGGTTTTGGAAAATCATCTGCACCGCGCCTATCAACTCGTCGCTGCGCTTTTCCACCGGCAGGGCCGCGAGGTTGTCATCGCCCATAACAATGTTGCCGCCATCGCCGCCTTCCAGTCCCATCAGAACTTTGGCAAAGGTGGATTTGCCGCAGCCGGACTCGCCGACAATGGCGACTATCTGCTTTTGGCGCGCTTCAAACGACAAATCCTGCACCGCTTTTATCCGCCGCCCGCCGCCGCCAAACAAAGCGCCGCTGCCGGGTAATTCATAATGCTTTTTGACATCGCGCACGCGCACAAGCGGGGCGCCGATAACGGCCCGCTCGCGCTCCGTCGTCTCCGGCTCGTGGTTTTGCCAATCTATCCCGCGCCACTTTGCGCAGCGGACGCTTGCGCCTTTGGCATCGTCAATATCTTCCATCCTTATCAAATCGCCGCCGCATTTGTCATCGTCAAAGAAATCGCAACGGGGACCAAAATAGCAACCTTTCGGGCGCGAAGTAGCCGGCGGCAACTGCCCGCGAATCGGCGACAGCGGGCTGGAGTTTTTGTCGGCCGTCATGTTGGGAATGCAGCCAAACAAACCGCGCGTGTATGGATGGCGCGGGTTGCGAAAGATCTCGCCGACCTCGCCGCTTTCTATTACCTGCCCGGAATACATGACCGAAACGCGCTCGCAAGTTTTCAATATCAGCCCCATGTTGTGGGAGACATATATCATCGCCGTGCCGTATTGTTTGGCGATGCCGCGGATGATATTGACAATCGCCGCCTCAACAGTAACATCAAGCGCGGTCGTCGGTTCGTCCAGCAACAAAAGTTTGGGGTTGGAAAGCAACGCCATGGCAATGACAACCCTCTGCTGCTGCCCGCCCGACAATTGATGCGGATACGCGTCCATAATGCTCGCCGGGTCGGGCAGGCGCACATCGTCCAATATCTTGAGCGCGCGCCGCCGAGCATCATCCGGCGGCAGGTTGTCGTGAAAAACCGGCACTTCGGTCAGTTGCGCGCCGATGGTCATGCACGGGTTCAGCGCGGCAAAAGGTTCCTGGTATATCATCGCTATTTGCGAGCCGCGCAAGGCGCGCAACTCGTCCGGCGGCATCATCGCCATATCGCGCCCCATAAAACAAACGCGCCCGCCGGTTATCGCCCCGCCGGCGATATAGTTCATAATCGCAAACGATACCGTGGACTTGCCGCAGCCGGATTCGCCGACCAAACCCACACTCTCGCCCGGATGCAGCGTCAGGTTAAAATCCAAAACCGCCGGCACCTCGCCCCGCCGGGTGAAGTAGGAAATATTGAGGTTTTCAATCTCCAAAAGCGGCGCGTTGTTATTATCGGTCGTCATTTGCCCTATACCCTTTTGTTTATCTCGCTAATGCCATCGGCGAGCAAGTTAAGCCCCAGCACCAAAGACGATATCGCCAAGCACGGGAATATTGTCATGTGCGGGAATGTCAGCGCCATTACGCGGTTTTCGTTAACCATCCCGCCCCAATCGGGCGTCGGCGGCGGCAAGCCCAAGCCGAGCAAGCCCAATATGCCAATCAATATCGTCGTGTAGCCCATGCGCAGGCAGGCATCAACTATCAGCGGCGCTTTGGCATTCGGCAGTATCTCCACAAACAAAATATACAGCACGCTCTCGCCGCGCGTTTTTGCCGCGGCGATGAAATCGCGCCCGCGGATGGTAAGCACTTCGCCGCGCACGATGCGAAACACGGCCGGCGATGATGCAAAAGTTATCGCCGCAACAATGGACGCGCCCGACTGCCCCAAAATGCCGATAATCAAAATAAGCACAACCAGCACCGGAAAAGCCAGTATCATATTGGCGACAAAAGATATTACATCATCAACGCGCCCGCCGTAATATCCGCCGACCAAGCCCAAAAAGACGCCAACACAAAAAGCGCTCGCCGTCGCCAGCGGCGCCCACAACATTATCGTGCGTGTGCCGTGGACAATGCGCGAGAGAATATCGCGCCCCAGGAAATCCGCGCCCAGATATAACACTCCGCCTTCCGCCGAAGTCCCCGGTGCCGCCAGCGGCGATATCTGCCGCAGCGGGTCAAAAGGCGCGACAATATCGGCAAAGACCGCAACCAGCAGCCAAAACAGCACGATGCCAAAACCGAGCATTCCGATGAAACTCTCGCGCAAACGCAAAAAAGCCGAAAGCGCTCTCATTGGAAACGAATCCTCGGATTAATATAGGTGTAGATAATATCGGC
>JBPCWZ010000111.1:0-11122 GCA_051009015.1 Gammaproteobacteria bacterium
TGCCGCCCATCTTCGTCATTCCGGCGTACGCCGGAATCTCCCAAACAGACGGCGGCAACAACGGAGATTCCGGCTTACGCCGGAATGACGGGGTTTTGTTGGATTCCCGCTTTCGCGGGAATGACGAGGGGGAATTGCCCGAAAACACGATTTATAATTGACAAATGGCAACACCCGCCCCGCCCGCACAAACCGACAACGCCGCCGCAACCAAAAATGCGCATGCCGATTGGGATGCCGATTGGGATGCCGAAGATGACGCAAGCGGCGATGTCGCAAATGCCGATGACAAGGCGGAAGATGATGCGCCGCGCTTTGCTTTTGCCGCCGCGTTTTTGCGTTATGCGCCGCCGTGGATAGCCGCGCTTGTCGCCGGTTATCTGGCGATGAACTATGTTCTCAATGCTTTTTATGTGCAGGGGCAACTGGTCGCCGATGCCGGATGGTTTGCCGGAATGGTCTGGCACAACGACTGGCAAATGAATCATCCGGTAGCGGTGCGCGATTTCATCCGCTTGTATAGCGATGATTTTTATGGCATACACGCTTCGCCGCTGCTTGTCGGCGCGGCTTATCTGAGTTATCTGGCGCCGCTGGAAGCGCCGGAATGGTTTTCGCTTTTTATGGCTGGCGGCGCGGCGCTGATGGCTTTTTGTTTCGCCCATGCCGCCGGTGATTTTTTGCGCTTTCATTGCCCGCGTTTGTTTGGCGGCGATTATCTGCGGGCGTTTTGTGTTATCGCCGCCGGAGTTGTCTTTGCGCTCAATCCGATAACCGCCAATATTTTGGTGTATCCGCATTTTGAAATATACATTCCGGCTTTTTTGTTGTTGTTTTTGCTCTGCCTCGCCCGCGACCGGCGCAAAACCGCGCTGCTTGCTTTTGTCCTTTTGTTATGCACGCGCGGCGATGCCGGCTTTCATCTGGCGGCGATATTGTGGGCGGCTGCCGGGTTTTTGTCTTTGGCGGATTGGCGCGGCAGAGGTTTGTATGCCGCGCTTGTCCGTCATCGGCGCTTGTTGTGGTGGAGCGCCCCGGCTTTTATTGTTAGCATTGTTTTGACGGTGTTTTTCGGGCGCGAAGTGCCTTTTTCCGTCTTTGACAACCCGCCCGACATAAACGAAATAGTCAGCCGCCTGCGGGCGATAGTATGGCGATTGGAATACACGCCGCTTTTTGTTTTTATTCCCGTCGCCGCGCTTGTCTGCCGCCGGTTGGATTGGATGATAGGGCTTTTGGCGGTTGTGCCGTGGATTGCGCTGAGTTTGTTTTCTTATGCCTATGGCGCGCGGCTGGAAGCGTATTATGCTTTCCCGCTTATTTTCGCTTTGTTCTGGCCCCTTGTCAGCCATCGTTTTGCATTGTCGCAAAAACATGCGCCTTATTCCCCCGCCGCCAAAAAAATCAAACGCCCGCGGGCGAAGTTGGCTGCGCTGTTTTTGCTTTTGTTTGCCGCCATTACTTTTATTCGCCCGCTGGAAGTCCAAAGCACCATTCGCAGCGCATTAAAGCCGTTTTTGCAATCATCCCTTTTGCCGCCTCCGCCCGAGCGGGTGGCAGCCGTGCGGCAGTTGGGCGAGTTTTATCGCCAAAACCGGCGGCGCATAATAAGCGATGATACTTTTGCATCCCTTTACCCGCACGATGTCCCCGCTGTCAAAGAGTTGGGATTGAATAACGACCGCATTTTGGCTTGCGGCGGCGATATGATGATTATCAACCGCGCGCATTTTAATCTGCTTTCCGATATGTTGTATACCGCCGCTTATCATTTTCGTTTGCGGCATTGGTATGGCTTGGCAAATACCGACTATTTGCTGGCGTCGGCGGCGCCGATGTGCGAAAACGGCGTTTGCCAAAACAACCTGCCGCTGGCGGAGTTGGATTTGTCCGGCTGGCAAAACTTCGCCGCCGACCGCGCGCACGACCTTACCATGATCTGGGACGGCTGCACCCTCGGGGCGTGGGCGGAAGACCCGATAGCGGCGGTTGCGGCTTTGCCCGGAAACCGCGACGACAAAACCCTGCTTGTGGACAAGGGCGAGCCGGATTCGGTTGCGGCAATGCTTTTTACGCCGCCTTTGCGCGGGCGGCGGTTTTTTGATGTTTATTATTCCTATGTCGGCGGCGATGACGGCGTCAATATATTGCTGGAAGTGCTTGGCGGGACTTCGCCTTTGCAAATAGCCCTGCCGCCGCGCCCGCCGGATGCGCAAGGAGGCGCGCGGATAGCGTTTGACCCGGGCGAAAACGAAACGGCGCTGACGGTGATTGTCCGCTATCCCGGCAAAGGCAGTTTGCGCCTGCATCAAATCCAAATGCTGCCCGAACAACCCGGCGGATAAACCTGCACACTTTTGGCGGCATAGCGGCAAGGCGGTGATAGAATGACTGCGGGTCGTTAGCTCAGTTGGTAGAGCAGCGGACTTTTAATCCGTTGGTCCAGGGTTCGAGCCCCTGACGGCCTACGCATTTTTTGACAACGGCATGACGATGAACGACACCACCAAGCGCCTTATTGCCAAAGCGGCGGCGCGCAAAGACGAAAACGACCTGCCCTATGCGGGCGCGCTTTTGCCGGCGGAAGCGGCGGAGTTGCTCGCGGCGGACAGCGGGGCGAAGTTGATAGATGTGCGCACCGTGCCGGAGTTGGTTTATGTCGGGCGCGTGCCGGATGCCGCCGCCATTGAATGGCAATCGTGGCCCGACATGGCGCAAAACCCGCACTTTTTGACATTGCTGGAGCGGGTTGCGAACAAGGAATCACCGGCACTTTTTTTGTGCCGCAGCGGGGCGCGGTCGCATTATGCGGCGGCGGCGGCGGCACAAGCCGGCTGGCAGTTAGCGGTGAATGTTTTGGAAGGTTTTGAAGGCGGCATCAACGGCGACAACCGGCGCGGCTTTTGCGGCGGCTGGCGTTTTCGGGGCTTGCCCTGGGAGCAAAGTTAGATTTTGGACGGCGATTATATTGCCGCGGCAAAAAACCGGCGGCGGCATTTGGCAAAGCACATCGGCGATGGCGCTTTGATATTGACCGCCGCCGCGCAGGTTGAAGATTTTCCCTACCGCCCGAATCCTTATTTGTATTATCTGAGCGCCTTTGCCGAACCGCAAAGCGCGCTGATGATTGTCGCCGAAGGCGGCAGGGTGCGGCGCGAAGTGTTGTTTTGCCGCCGCCGCGACGCCGAAAAGGAGAAGTGGGACGGCGAAATACTCGGTCCTTTGCGCGCCCGCCGAATGCTGCAAATCAACGAAAGCGCCGATATCGCCGACTTGCCGATGGTGCTGCAGCAGACGGCAAAAGAAGTTGAAGCGGCGTATTATTTGCCCGGCATTGATGCGGTTTTGGAACTGCAGTTGAGTGAGATTATCGCCGCCCGCCGCAGCCGCGGGTCGGCAACTAAACTATGGCAACTTCGCGATGCGGCGATGGTGCTTGACGAAATGCGCCTTGTCAAAGATGCGGTGGAGATTGCCCACATACGCGAAGCGGCGCGGTTAACTTGTCTGGGGCATCTTGCCGCAATGCGCGCGGCGGCGGGGATGACAAAAAAAACGCAAGGGACAATGCGGGAGTATCAAATAGAAGCGGCGCTTTTTGCCGGATTCAAAAGCGGCGGCGGCGGGCATGCTTTTTTGCCGATAATCGCCGCCGGTGTCAATGCCTGCACTTTGCATTATGTCAATAATAACGCGCTTGTGCGGCGCGGGCAGTTGGTTTTGGCGGATGCCGGTTGCAGATGGCGCGAATATGCGGCGGATGTCAGCCGCACTTTTCCTGTTGGCGGTGTTTTTTCGGCGGCGCAAAAGGCGGTGTATGAAGTCGTGTTGCGGGCGCAACTTTCTGCCATCAAAGCGGTCAAGCCGGACGCCCGCATTGACGCGATAGAGCGGGCGGCTTTGCGCGTTTTGTGCCAAGGTTTGCGGCATTTGGGCTTGTGCCGGGGGAGTGTTGATACCATTGTCAAAAAGCAAACCTACCGCCGTTTTTACCCGCACAGGGTCGGGCATTTTCTGGGCTTGGATGTTCATGATGTCGGCACATTGAAAGAAGCGGACGGCAAAGCGCGAAAATTGCGGAAGGGAATGGTGCTTACGGTGGAGCCGGGTTTGTATATTCCCGATGATGCCGACATTCCGCAGCGGCTGCGGCGCATCGGCGTGCGCATAGAAGACGATGTTTTGCTGACCGCAAAGGGGTGTGAAGTTTTGACCGCCGCCGCCCCCAAAACTCCGGCGGCAATTGAGAAGTGGCAGCGCGGGGAATAAAAAAGGGAGTGTGAAAAATGACGAAAAGGGAGAAAGAAAAGGGGAAAGAAACGGCGGCGCCCAATGCCGATATTTGTGCCGATATTTGCATTATCGGCGGCGGCATTGCCGGTTTGGCGTGCGCGGTTTTTGTCCGCCGGTTGTCGCCGAATGCTTCGGTTGTTGTTTTGGAACGCGGTGATATTAATGCCGGTATTGACGATGGCAAATCGGTGGTGTTTAATGCCCGCTCGGCAAAGTATCTTATTGATGCCGAATGCTGGGACGATAACGCCCGCCCCCTGCACAGAGTGCGCGCGGCTTTTGACGGCAGTAATGGCGTTTTTGACATTGGCGGCAAGATGGCGCTCGGTTATGGCGCATCGCATTTGCAAGTGCGGAAAAATCTGGCGGCGAAGTTGCAAAAAGAATTGATAAGCCCGGCGCAAGTGCAACATTATGACGATGCAAACGGCAAAACGACATTTGCCATCGGCGATAAAACGAATGTTGTGCATTCCCGAATGACGGTATTTGCATGCGCAAGCCCGCTTTTGCCGCCGGGTTTTCGCGCGCGCGATTATGATTATCATCAGGCGGCGATAGCGCTGACGGCAACGGCAAAAAACCCGCCCGACGGCAATGCGGAATATTGCGCTTTGGAACAATTCACCGGCAGGGGAATGGTCGCCCTTGTCCCGCGCAGCGATGACAAAGTCGGCATTGTCATTTGCGCGCCAACGGCAAGCGCGGGCGAAGTTAATGCCCTTTCGGATGCCGCATTGTCAAAATGGCTGAACAAAGTTTTCGGCGGTCGTTTGGGATTAAGCATATGCGGCAAGCGCGCGGTTTATGCGCCAAAGTTGCGGCATGTTTATCCGTTGGCATCGGGGCGGACACTATGCATCGGCGCGGGCGCAACACAAGTGCATCCCGCCGGCGCGCAGGGATTAAACCTGGCAATACAAGACGCCAAAGTTTTCGCCGAATGCTGGCGCGACAATATTGACGGCGATGATAATCGTTATGATGCCATCTGCCAAACCTACCGCCGCCGCCGCCGAAAAGCACACATGGCAACAATCGCCGCAACAAGCACAATCGCAATGGCGGCAAAAATATGCACCGCCCCGCCATTGGCAAAGTTAGGCGGCGCGGCGGCAAGCATCCTTTCGGCTTTTGTCAATTTGCCGCCGATAAAAACTTCCGTCATCAGCCAAATATCCGGCAGCCGATAAAACACGGCATTTGCGAAATAAAAAACCCGCTAAAAACAACAAATCCCGCACCACCGGCAACTATTACTACGGCGGCGTTTTTGACGACAAAAACCGCCGCTATATCTAATTCCCCAACAACGCCCCGGCTTTTTGCCGGTTTGTTTTATCTTGTTGTCAATCGCGCCAAAACCCCCCGGTTTTTTTAGCGGGTTGTTCTGTTTTGTTTTTGCATGGCTTCCCGCAGGGAGAATACTATGGGGCTGTTTACGCCGTGCGTTTCAATTGCTATGTGCAGTGCTATTTTGTCGTCGTTGCTGCGGATGTTCAAATCCGCCCCGGCATCGGCAAGGGCGATGGCGGTTTCGGTTTGACCCTGCCGTGCCGCAATGTGCGCGGGCGTCCATCCTTTTTTGTCTTTTGCATTAATATTCGCCCCGGCATCGGCAAGGGCGGCGGCGGCTTTGGTTTGACCGTAATATGCCGCGATGTGCGCGGGCGTTCTGCCGTCATTGTCTTTTGCATTAATATTCGCCCCCGCCTGCACAAGGGCGAGGGCGGTTTCCGCCTGACCCGTCTCCGCCGCGGAATGCACGGGCGTCCCGCCGCTGTTGTTTTTGGCGCTGATATTCGCCCCGACGCTGACAAGGGCGAGGGCGGCTTCGGTTTGACCTTCCCTTGCGGCAGTATGCACGGGCGTCCCGCCGTTTTTGTTTTTGGCGCTGATATTCGCCCCGACGCTGACAAGGGCGATGGCGGCTTCGGCTTGCCCCGTCCGTGCCGCGATATGCAAGGGCGTCATGCCGTCGCTGTCTTTTGCGTCAATGTTCGCCCCCGCCTTGACAAGGGCGAGCGCGGTTTGGATCTTGCCGAAATCGGTCGCAATATGCACCGCCGTCCGGTCGTCGTTGTTTATTGCCCTGATATTCGCCCCCGCTTTGATGAGGGCGATGGCGGTGTCGGTTTGACCGTGGGATGCCGCAATATGCATGGGCGTCCTCCCCTCCCTGTCTTTTGCATCAACATACGCCCCCGCCCGGATAAGAAAAAGCGCGGCTTCGGTTTTACCCGCCGCCGATGGAAAATGCACCGGCGCCCAACCTTCGCCGTTTTTGGCGTCAATATCCGCACCCGCCTGGGAAAGGGCGAATATGGTTTCGGTCTGACCCGCCTTTGCCGCGGCATGCACGGGCGTCTCGTTGTTGTTGTTTCTGGCATTAATATCCGCCCCCGCCCGGACAAGGGCGAGGGCGGCTTTGGAATGCCCCCCCTTTGCAGCGGCATGCACCGGCGTTGAGCCGTCTTTGCTTCTTGCGTTGATACTCCCCCCCGCCTTGGCAATCCCGATGGCGGTTCCGGTATGACCTTCCGCCGCCGCAGTATGCACGGGCGTTTCGCCGTCATTGTTTTCGGCATTGACATTCGCCCCCGCCTGAATGAGGGCGAGCGCGGTTCTGGTTTTGCCTTTTTCCCCGGCAAGATGCAGGGGCGTCCAGCCATTTCCCGCTTTTTCATTAACATTCTCCCCCCGCTTGATGAGGGCGCGCGCGATGTCGGTTTGGCCGATTGATGCCGCAACATGCAGGGGCAGCGCGCCATATTCGTTTTCCGAGCCGCTGTCCGCTCCGGCCTCGGCAAGGGCGAGTGCGGTTTCTATTTCGCCTTTTGCCACGACAATAAGCATGGGCGTCCAGCCATTGGTGTCTTTTGCGTTAACATCCGCCCCCGCTTCCACAAGGCCGAGCACGGTTTCGGTTTGACATTGGTCCGCCGCATAGTGCAAAGGCGTCCAGCCGCCGTTGGTTTGCGCATTAATATTCGCCCCCGCACTGACAACGGCAATCGCGGTTTCTATTTTACACTGCGTGACCGCGGAGTGCACGGGCGTGAAGCCGAGTTCATCCGCGGCATTGATATCCGCCCCTTCCCTGACAAGGACGAGGGCGGTTTCGGTTTGCCCCTCCCGCGCCGCAAGATGGATGGGCGTAGCGCCATCGTTGTCTTTTACGTTGATATCCACCCCCAACTTGACAAGGACGATAGCCGCTCTGGTGTGACCGTTCGCCGCCGCAGAATGCAGGAGCGTTGTGCCGTCATCGGCGACATAGCACCCGCCGATGACGGCGGCGAAAAAAACCACGCACAGGGCGCGCAGAAAGTTAATCATGGTCGTTTTCCGTTTGGTTTGTTGTGTCAATAGCGGCAAGCCGCCGCCCGTTATTATAACACAAAAACACAAAAACCGCCAAAATCGCACCGCCGACGGCAAAAGTCGGCTTTCCGGCGGCGGGCGGAAATGACGAAAATCATTCCGCCTTGCAAGCCGCCGCCGCCATAGCCGGTATCCCGCGATAACTATTCGGCTTTTTGCCGATTTGCCTTGTCGCGCTTTTTCATCGCATCTTGCAGGATAAGCGCGATGGCGCTGTTTTTGCCGTGCCATTGTGTTGCCGTCCGCAGCGCCGTTTGGTTGTTGTTGTCGCGGATATGCACATCCGCCCCGGCATTGACAAGCGCAAGGGCGGTTTCGGCTTGCCCTTGCTGCGCCGCATAGTGCATTGGCGTGCTGCCGTCTTCGGTTTGTGCGTCAATATCCGCCCCCGCTTCCATAAGCGCGAGGGCGGTTTGCGTTTGCCCGCCGCCCGCCGCATAGTGCATTGGCGCCCAATCTTTTTTATCTTTTGCATTGACATCCGCCCCCGCTTTGATGAGCGCAAGCGCGGTTTCGCTTTTGCCCTGCCATGTTGCGACATACAGGGGAGTCCAACCTTGTGCGGTTTTTGCGTCAATATCCGCCCCCGCTTCCACAAGGGCGAGGGCGGTTTCGGCTTGCCCCTGCCATGCCGCATAATGCAAAGGCGTTCTGCCGTCTTCGGTTATTGCGTTAGCATCCGCCCCGCCGTCAATCAACCTTTTGACTTCGGCAATATCGCCGCCCGATGCCACCGCAAACAAAGTCGGCAAATGCCCGCCGGCAAAAACACACCCGCCGACAACAACGGCAAAACAAGCAACACCCAAAGCGCGCATATCAGACGAGCATTCCGCCGACGAGGGAGGCGAAGGCGACAATGTGAATTAGCATTATGGCGCGGTCGTTCCACATAACGCCGACGGCAAACCAGCCGATGAGCCCGATGATAAACAAATAGGCATTCCACGGCGTCCAGCCAAAGCCGGTCGCCGCATAGCCAAGTATCTGCACAACAGACGCCGCCCACTTAACGGCAAAAACCGCCCCCGTTTGTTTCATCATTGTTTTCTCCCTTTTTGTTTGCCCGCCGCCTTGCCGGCGGCGATGATTGTTGCCAATTAAAAGCCCCGCCGAAAACAACGCCATATCGCGCTTGCCGCCCGAATTTCCGCCGCATTCTAACACAACCCGCCAAACGCCGCTATTCCAACTCCCGCAACAACTATTCGGCTTTTTGCCGGTTTGTGCTACGCTGCTATTTTTCCATCACACTTTGCAAGGCAAGCACGATATCGCTGTTTTCGCCGTGTGTTTCTATGGCTAACTGCAGGGCTGTCCGCCCGTTCATTTTTGCGTTAACATCCGCCCCCGCATTGACAAGGGCGAGCATCGTTTCGGTTTGACCCGCAAATACCGCAAGATGCAAAGGCGTGATGCCACCTTGTATTTTTGCGTTAATATCCGCCCCCGCATTGACAAGGGCGAGCATCGTTTCGGTTTGACCTGTCACCGCCGCAGAATGCACGGGCATTCCGCCCTCCCTGTTCTTTGCGTTAACATTCGCCCCCGCTTCCACAAGGGCAAGGGCGATTTCGGTTTGACCGAATTCCGCCGCAGTATGCAAAGGCACTGCGCCTTCCCCGTTCTTTGCGTTAACATCCGCTCCCGCTTTGACAAGAGCAAGGGCGGTTTCGGCTTGACCAAACTCTGCCGCATGATGCAAAGGCGTTCCGTAGCCGTTATCTTTTGCGTTAATATCCGCTCCCGCTTTGACGAAAGCAAGGGCGGTTTCGGTTTGACCCGTCGCCGCCGCACCATGCAGAGGCGTCACGCCATTTTCCAACTTTGCGTTAACATCCGCCCCCGCATTGACAAGGGCAATTGCGGTTTCGGCTTGACCTTTATCTACCGCAATATGCACAGGCGTTATGCCATGTTTTCCTTTTGCGTTAATATCCGCTCCCGCTTCCGCAAGGGCGAGTGCGGTTTCGGTTTTGCCGTTGCCCGCCGCGTAAAACAGGGGCGTTAAGCCGTCCTCGTCTTTTGCGCCAATATCCGCCCCCGCATTGACAAGGGCAAGCGCGGTTTCTGTGCGACCGTCCCTTGTCGCATTATGTAAAGGCGTGTTGCCAATGTGATTTTTATCCTCAATATTCGCCCCTGCATTGATAAGGGCAAACGCGGTTTCTGTGCGACCGTCCGCTGCCGCAAAATGCAAAGGCGTATCGCCACCGTTATCTTTTGCGAAAGCATACGCCCCTCCATCAACAAGGGCAAGAGTGAGTACGGTGTGACCATCCCTTGCCGCAACATGCAAAGGCGTCCGGCCATCGTTATCTTTTGCGTTAATATCCGCCCCCGCTTTGACAAGGGTAAACGCGGTTTCGGTTTGACCTGCAGATGCCACAAGATGCAAAGGCGCACTGCCATCGCCATCTTTTGCGTTAACATCCGCGCCGCCGTCAATCAAAAGGTTAACGCCGGCGATATCTCCGTTTGCCGCCGCCAAAAACAAAGGCTCCGAATGTTTAGACATCACTGCACCCCTTGGTTGCAGGCGGCGCCTTCCGGGCACACTTGCTGGTAAGGGCTGCCTTTTTCGGCATCCTCTTCGCCGCACTCAATTTTAACATTCCGTAGTGCAGGAAAATAATACCGCGCTTGATAACTATCATATACAGCACCATGCACCACAGCGGAACTTTCATCTGCCAAACAGCGAGCATAGTCCTTTGCTTTCTTGCAGGTATTAGCCGAGCGCAAATAACCGCAATTCTCTTTCAACACATCGTCATAAACAACGGTATAAGTTGAACCGCCGCACCCGGATACCGCCAAAGTCGCGCCCAGCAAGCAAAGCACGAGAAACCGGCAATTCGGCAACGAGCGGCGCATTACGGAAAAGGCGCGCAAAAGGTTAAAGCCGCCGCGCCGCGCCGCCGAAGTCGGCAGGGCAAAAAGCCGCCCGCAAACTGCGAGTATCGCCATCAGTATCAGTTGCAGTTTTGCCATCGTTTTCTCCTTGTCGTAATGCCTTGCGGCGGATGATGATAGCCGCCATTCTACAACCCGAATTGCCATTTTCGCCAAAACCCGCCGCATTCCGTCATTCCCGCCCCCATCGTCATTCCGGCGTACGCCGGAATCTCCTTTTGCCTTTTGGGAGATTCCGGCTTTCGCCGGAATGACGGGTAGTTTTGATGATGCCGCTATAAGCGGACGCGCAACTCGTATTGGACGGCGTATCCTTCGCCGAGGGCTATGCCAAATCTGTGCTGGTTTTCGGCGTTGATGTCAAGGGCGAGTATGGCATTGCGGTAGGAATCCACTCCGGCAAAAAAGCGGGTTTCGTCATTGATATAGGGCATTATGCCAAAGCGGTATGTGTCAAGCCAAACGCCGCTGTCTTGTTTTGATGGCAGATGCACATAATCGGTGCGCAGGGCATAACCGCCCATATCGT